>CAYMYI010000073.1:0-20258 GCA_964394585.1 uncultured Roseobacteraceae bacterium | reverse complement strand
TTACATAAGAATATTTAGTGCATGGCTAGCCATGCACTAAATATTCTTATGTAATTTCTTCGGTATCCTACCATTCTTTTTTTAAAAACCCAAAATATATTTTATGAAATCGGTGAAAATTCAATTCAAAAATGTACAAGAAGAAACGTTAGTAGCACGGTTAGAACTTCCTATTGACCAGCACCCACATAACTTTGCGGTGTTTGCCCATTGTTTTACGTGTAGCAAAAATCTATCGGCAGTGCTTAATATTAGCCGTGCTCTTACGCTTGCGGGCATTGCGGTACTTCGGTTCGATTTCACCGGACTTGGCGAAAGTGAAGGCGATTTTGCCGACACCAATTTCTCGTCGAATATTCAAGATTTGATAGCCGCTGCCGATTTCTTAAAAGAGCATTATGAAGCGCCTACGTTGCTGGTAGGGCATTCGTTGGGAGGTGCCGCTGTGCTCGTGGCAGCTTCGCAAATAGAAACAGTACGAGCGGTAACTACTATTGGTGCGCCGTACGACCCTGCCCACGTAACGCACTTGTTTGCTCATGGTAAGGAAGAGTTAGAGCGCGAAGGCAAAGCAACGGTCAATATTGGAGGGCGTCCTTTTACTATAAAAAAACAATTTATTGAAGATTTAGAAGAGGCGGAATCGCACGATAACATCCGCAATTTGGGGAAAGCCCTGTTGTTAATGCACTCGCCACAAGATACAATTGTGGAAATTGACAATGCCACAAAAATTTACAAGGCGGCACAACATCCGCGCAGTTTTATTTCGCTCGATGGCGCCGACCACCTTCTGAGCCGTGCCGAAGACTCTCGCTATGTGGGAAGCGTAATTGGCACATGGGCAAAGCGATACTTGGAAATCCCCAAGCCTGAACCACTCCGCACCGATAAGCAGGTAGTAGTCCGCATAGGCGATGAGGGCTACACAACCGAAGTGAAAGCGGGGAATCACATGTTTTTAGCCGATGAACCTACCGAGGTAGGGGGCAACGACTTTGGCCCCACACCATACGATTTCTTGGCAACCTCGTTAGGTACGTGCACAGCGATGACCCTCCGCATGTATGCCAACCATAAGAAATGGGATTTGACCGAAGTTACCGTCCACCTGCAACATGATAAAATTCATATGAACGACGAAGACATGGAAGGGAAAGGAGGAAAGATTGACCACATTGACCGAGTAATTGAATTAGAAGGAAATTTGGACGATACCCAACGCCAACGTTTGCTCGAAATTGCCGACCGTTGCCCGGTACACAAAACCTTGCATAGCCCTATCAAAATAAACACTAAACTGAAAGCATAATGAAAACCTTTTTCCGATTACTTCTTAGCCTTATCGTGCTGTTGGTGCTAAGCGTCGTGATTTTCTATTTCTGGGCAAAACGCCCTTTACTTTCAGAGGCAGAATACACTGTAGTTGCAACACAACAAACGCTAGTTACACCCCCGGTTTCTGACTCTACCTTTACCCTTGTAACCTATAACATTGGGTACCTATCGGGGATGACCAACAACCAGGCAATTGAGACCGATCAGGCATTTTACCAAAAAAATATGGAGCAGGTGATTGCCACCTTCCAAGCACAACAGCCTGATCTAATCGCTTTTCAAGAAATTGATTTTGGAGCCGATCGTTCGTATCAGGTCGATCAGTTGCGCACTTTGGCAGAGGCGCTAGGAATGGCACACATGGCAAAAGCTATTAATTGGGATAAACGCTACGTACCATTTCCTTACTTTCCACCTTCCGCCCATTTTGGAAGGGTGCTGTCCGGGCAAGGGATCCTCAGCCGTTTTCCGCTTGCTAACCACGAGCGGATTGTACTAGAGCGTGTCCCCTCCAACACCTTCTACTACGATGCCTTTTACCTCGATCGGCTTGCAGAAGTATGCCAAACCGAAATCCAGGGAAAAACAATCACCATCATCAATGTACACCTCGAAGCGTTCGATAAACCTACTCGGAAGCGCCAAACCGACTTTGTTCGCGGGCTATACGCTGAGTATGCAAAAGCAAACCCCACCATCTTATTGGGAGATTTCAACAGCGAACTAGCCGAAGAAGATGCCACCATCCGGAGCATTTTACAGTTGCCTAACGTAGTAGCTGCTTGCCCACCTTCCCAACTCGATTCCCCTGAAGCGTTCACGTATGCCTCGGGCGACCCTCAGCAGCAAATCGACTATATTTTTTACGATTCTACTCAGCTAAGTGTGCAACATTGGGATGTGTTGCAAGAAATGGAAACCCCTTCTGACCATTTGCCTGTGCTAGCGATATTTCGATGGAAAGAGTAGCAACTATATGCCCCTTAGATAAGGGCAAGGGGCACAACAATTTTACTAGGTTTGTAATAGCCTTCTTACATACGATACGAATACATCCACTTTAAAATATATTGCTATGAAGTTCTTACTTTTTTTATGCTTGTTCCAGCTTTCGATCTTCGTTTCGGTAGCACAAACTCAATATACCAACGTGAAAATCGAAGGAGAAGGATTGCCAATTGGACCTTGTGAACCGAGCATCTGTATCAATCCACAAAATCCTAATCAAATAGTGGCAGGGGCAGTGCTCAACCGTGTGTACGCTTCGGCGGATGGGGGCAAAACGTGGGAAATTCAAACGCTTACCTCCGACTACGGTGTATATGGCGATCCCTGCATCGTTGCTGATACCGAAGGAAATTTTTATTATTTCCATCTTTCCGATGTAGAAGGGAAAGGATGGGCAAGCGAAAAACTGCTCGATCGTATAGTAGCACAACGTTCTGAAGATGGTGGCAAAACCTGGACAAAAGGGAGTTATATGGGCTTGGCGCACCCTAAAGATCAAGACAAAGAGTGGGCAGTGGTAGACTCTAAAACAGGAAATATTTACGTTACATGGACTCAGTTCGATTTGTACGATAGCAAAGAAGCTACCGATAGTACCCATATCCTTTTTTCATATTCTGAAGATAAGGGCGATACGTGGAGCAATCCGGTGCGCATTAATCAGTTCGGAGGGAATTGCCTCGATGGCGATGGCACGGTAGAAGGTGCAGTGCCGGCAGTAGGCCCAGACGGGGAAATCTATGTGTCGTGGTCGCTCAATGGGAAAATTTATTTTGATAAATCGCTCGATGGCGGCAAAACTTGGCTAAAGCGCGATAAAATTGCCGCGCTACAACCCGGTGGTTGGGATATTCACATTCCGGGCATCGGACGTGCCAACGGCATGCCCATTACACTTTGCGATCTTAGCGATGGGCCGCACCGTGGTACTATCTACATCAACTTTGCCGACCAACGCAATGGGGAAGACGACACCGATATATGGCTGGTAAAATCGACGGATGGCGGCGAAACATGGTCGGCACCGAAGCGTGTAAATAACGATGCCCCCGGGAAACACCAGTTTTTTACTTGGATGGCACTCGACCCTACCAATGGCAACTTGCATGCGGTATTCTACGATCGCCGCCACCACAGCGGCAATGCCACCGATGTGTACCTTGCTACCTCTACCGATGGCGGACAAAATTTTATGAATGAAAAGATAAGTGAAACGCCTTTTACCCCCAGCGAAGGAATTTTCTTTGGCGACTATAACAACATAAGCGCATACGGCGGAACAGTACGCCCCATTTGGACACGTGCCGATGGCCGCATACTCAGCGTTTGGACAGCCTTAATCGATGAAAAAAAATAAATGCGCATTGCCTTTGCATACAACCTCAAGCATGTAAAGCGAGCAAAGAACACATCGGTATGGGAAAATCTTCCTTTTTAAAAACCTTAAAGCATTCGCAGAAAGCGCAATGGGAGGGAGGGCGTATCCGTATGGTAACCGATACAGACATCCCCCATCTAATTGCCCTTGCTAATGCCGCACTTGGCAAGGGCTACTTAACGTACGATACATTCGAGTGGCCCAATGTAAGAAGATATTGGCGAGCAGCCATCCATGAAACTGCCGGATTCGTTGGGTTTTGTTATACATACCACGTCTCTGCCGCTGAAGCTGCTGATCTCCTAGCGTTAGAAAAAAGTGCCTTGCCCGAACGAGTGGGTATCTTGAAAAGCATTGCAGTGCATACGGTACATCAAGGTAAGGGAATTGGCTACTCCCTTGTGCAAGACGCCCAACGTTGGCTGTTATCGGAGGCTATCTCGGTAATTTTTTGCGTAGTTTGGCAAAGTAAGCAAGGAGCTAACCTTGCCGGCATTATGGAATCACACGGGTTTTTGCTCTACAAATCGATTCCTCAGTATTGGTGTCAGGAAAGCCAATTAGAAGGATATCTATGCCCAGAATGTGGAACACCCTGCCAATGCACAGCACTGATTTATCAGTATAAAGCCTTGTAGGTTTTATCCTACTTCTTGTATCCTGCCGAAACAAAGCATTTAGGGAAAGGTGCTACTTGCAATCTCTAACATTATGGCTAGCGTGATTGATTGATTGAGCTTGACGAAGGGTGTAGTCCCTCTTTTGATGGATAGGAAAGTAGTAACGATTCCTCAAAAAAATAGAAAAGTTTCATCATGTGTAACATTTCATATTTTTCACTTTTTCGTTACAGAGTTTTACTCTGAAATAGAAGTGTGTGAAGAATAGACTGGTGAACCATAGTGAGCTTACAACTTAGTCTTTTTAAAAATTTAAACAGGCTCTAAAATCGGCAAGCCGTAAATGATGACCTATATTTGCGCCTTGTAGCTAAAAAAATAATACAATCAAGATTTTTTTATACTCATGAATATTTTAGTGATAGGCTCTGGAGGTAGAGAGCATACGTTTGCTTGGAAAATCGCGCAGAGTGAGCATACCACCCAAGTGTACATTGCCCCCGGAAATGCCGGAACCGCACACTTGGGGGAAAATGTGGCAATTTCCGTTACCGATTTTGAAGAGATAACCTCCTTTTGTGTAGAAAAAAATATAGAAATGGTAGTGGTAGGTCCAGAAGCACCTTTGGTGGAAGGCATTGCCGATTTTTTTGCCAATCGTAGCGATTTGCAGCACATCGCCTTAATTGGACCGAGCCAACAAGGGGCAAGGCTTGAAGGCAGCAAAGATTTTTCCAAGGCATTCATGGAACGCCACGGCATTCCAACAGGGAAAGCCCGAACCTTTACAAAAGCATCCCTAGCCGAAGGCGAGGCTTACCTTGAAACACAAACAGCTCCGTTTGTTCTTAAAGCCGATGGGTTGGCTGCTGGCAAAGGGGTGATCATCACCGAAAGCCTGCAAGAAGCCAAAGAAGCGCTACGCGAGATGCTCGGGGGGAAGTTTGGTGAGGCAAGCAGCCATGTATTGGTAGAGCAGTATCTGAAAGGCATCGAACTTTCTGTATTTGTGCTTACCGATGGCGAACACTACGCCCTACTGCCCACTGCGAAAGACTACAAGCGCATCGGCGAAAACGACGAGGGCTTGAATACAGGAGGGATGGGCGCAATTTCTCCTGTACCTTTTGCTACCGCTGATTTTATGAAGAAAGTAGAAAAAAAAGTAGTAAAACCGACTATAGAAGGTTTCAAAAAGGAAAATATTGGATACAAAGGCTTTCTCTACTGCGGACTGATGAACGTAGGGGGTGAGCCGTATGTAATTGAATACAATGTACGCATGGGCGACCCTGAGACTCAGGCGGTAATCCCTCAACTTAAAAACGATTTGGTGGAGGTATTCCGTCACCTTGCCAAGGGAACGCTCAACGAGGTAACCCTCGAAACGAAAAAAGGGACAGCGGCTACAGTAGTACTGGCTTCTGGCGGCTACCCAGAAAGCTACGAAAAAGGAAAAGTAATTACCGGACTTGCCGACGAACAGAACGATACGCTCGTGTTTCATGCCGGAACAGCCCTTGATAAAACCGGTGAGGTGGTTACGAGCGGTGGGCGCGTATTGGCAGTTACAGGCTTTGGAGCCGACAAAGAAGAAGCCCTTGAAAAGGCATATCGGCGCCTTTCGAACATCCAATTCGAAAAGGCATATTATCGGAAAGACATTGGTTTCGATTTATAGCCTCTTTAAACCTCAAACGTATTCATCTGTATGAAAGCTTTTTACAACGAAATGAAATTAGGCATATTGGGGGGCGGCCAGTTGGGCAGGATGCTCCTCCAATCGGCACTCGACTATAATTTACAAGTCCGTGTGTTGGATCCTGACCCACATGCTCCATGTAAGCACATTGCTACTGAGTTTATGCAAGGCAGCTTGCTCGACTACAATACCGTTTTCAATTTTGGAAAAGATTTAGACCTCATCACTATTGAGATAGAGGCAGTGAATACTGAAGCACTGATGGAGTTGGAAAATGTAGGGGTGAAAGTTTACCCCCAACCTTCTGTAATTCAGATGATTCAAGACAAACGCTTACAAAAGCAGTTTTATCGCGAACATGGAATCCCCACAGCCGATTTTGTGCTCGTGAATAACAAAGAGTCGCTAATTGCCCACAAAGATTTTCTGCCGGCTTTTCAAAAGTTGGGTAGAGGTGGCTACGATGGCAAAGGCGTAGTGCGCTTGAACGACCCTACCGATCTACCAAAAGGGTTTGATGCCCCTAGCGTGTTAGAGCGACTCGTAGATATTGAAAAAGAAATTTCGGTAATCATCGCTCGTAGTGAAAGCGGAGCGGTTAGTGTGTTCCCTCCGGTAGAGTTGGTATACCACGAACAGAACTTGGTTGATTACTTGATAACGCCAGCCGCTATCCCGTTAGAAAAAGAAAAAGAGGCTATTCAAATTGCCAAGGCGCTGATCGAAGAGTTGGAAATGGTGGGCATCCTCGCTGTCGAAATGTTTGTAACCAAATCGGGGAGTGTGTTGGTAAACGAGGTAGCCCCGCGCCCTCATAACAGTGGCCACCAAACAATTGAAGGTAACTATACCTCTCAATACACTCAATTGTGGCGTGCTATTCTGAATCTTCCCCTAGGCGATACGCGCCTGAGAGGCGCTTCGGCAATGGTGAACTTGCTCGGCGAACCATTCCACAAAGGGATTGCTAAGTACGAGGGAATTTACGACATCATGGAAATTGAAGGGGTATATGTGCATTTGTATGGAAAAAAAGTAACCAAGCCCTATCGTAAAATGGGGCATATCACCATTTTGGAAGAAGACCGCAAAGCACTGCGCGATAAAATCGAAATGGTGAAGCGCCACGCAAGGGTTATTAGCCAATCTTAATCCAAAAAATTATTGCTTTTGAAAAAAGATGCTTCTGTTCACCCAAAACTATCTTGGGCCGAAAACTTAGTAAAACTGACCGACAATGCATTTACCATCCCCGGTACTGGTTTTCGGTTTGGGCTGGATCCTATCTTAGGGCTAATCCCTGTTGCAGGGGAAACGGTTTCGCTGCTCATCTCATTAGCGCTCGTATTTGGTTTTGTGCGGCAAGGGGCAAATACTTCGCTACTCCTTCGGATGTTGGGCAATGTGCTCCTCGATTATCTTGTGGGGAGCATTCCCGTCATCGGCGATATTTTCGATTTTGGCTTTAAAGCCAACCAACGGAATTTATCGCTAGCACAGAAATACCTGACCGAACACCCCGGCGAACCTGCCAAGAGTTTGTTAGGGCTACTCATCGTATTTTTAGTAGGAACGCTTTTGTTTTTAATGGCGGTCGGGTTTGCTTCGTGGAAGCTAATCGAATGGCTTTTTGTATAAACTGATACTTATTTCTCACGTTCTACAAAGTACATATCGATTTCTCCCTTATTTTTTGCAGGGATTTTTCCCCGATACGTGCATTCGAACTGATCTTTAATCAATGAATACGTTTCTCCGGAAACATTAACTTTATTAGCCTCACCGCTCGATTCCATTCGGGCGGCGATGTTCACCGCGTCGCCCCAGATATCGTATGCAAATTTTTTCTTCCCCACCACGCCAGCTACTACCGGCCCGGTATGGATTCCTATGCGTAGCTCCAAAATCGGTCGACCGTGCAAACGGTTTTCTTCGATTCTCCTTTTCATAAACTCTTGCATGGCTAAAGCAGCTCGTGCAGCATCAATCGGGTTGCTTTGGTTAGGCTCGGGGACTCCTCCGGCACACATGTAGGCATCGCCAATGGTTTTGATTTTCTCCAAGTTGTTTTTCTCGATGATTTCATCGAAGGCAGAAAAGCAGATGCCTAGTTCTTCAATAATTTCCACGGGGGTCATCTTTTCAGAAACTTGTGTAAAGCCTTTGAAGTCGGTAAAAAGTACGGTAACCCTTGCATACGATTGTGGTGTAGCCGTACCGGTTAGCCGCAGTTCTTCGGCTGTTTTTTTCGGCAGAATATTAAGGAGTAGTTTTTCAACTTCTTTCTTCTTAGATGAAATTTTACGTTGTGCCCTCAAGGCAAACACAAGTGATATTACACTTATAATGATGATAATGATAGCATAAATGAAGTTGTTGCGTTGCCGAGCGGCCTCAGCTTTTTGGAGGGCTGCTTCGGTTTTTTGCCGCGCAACCTCTTGTTCTTTCAAAGCAAGATCTTTTTGTTGTATGGCAATGCTATCTTCTTTAAGCTGGATTAATAAATCGCGTTGGGCAAGTTCGCGCGAACTATTTGAAAGCCGTACAGCTTCTTGTTCGTAAAAGTCAGCTTTGTTGGTATTGCCAAGCCGCTGGAAAATATCAACTAGGTCGCGGGCACAATCTTGTGCTTTATCAAACTCTTTGGCTTTTTCGTAATAATCCATGGCTTCAATCATGGCGATGGCGGCATCGGCATATTCGCGCGAATTCATTTTAATTTTTGCCGCCGCGTATTGTACCTCTGCAAAGGGGATGGTGTCGTTCGATGCTGCATATAAATTTCTAGCTTTGGCAAGTTCAGATAACGCTTTTTGTAAAAAGGGTTTTTTACTTCGAGAAGCGTACAACCTTGCTAGTTGAAAGTGTGCCGAGCCAATGAGCAATGTGTCAGAAATATTGGTAGCAGCGCGTATTCCTTCTTTGTAGTAATATTCAACGGATTCGAACGAAACTACGATGCGCCTTCTTTGTTTGTTCAACTCCCAGGCGGCATTGCCCAGTTGGATAGCATATACTGCCGTAAGGGAATCTTCACCATTTTTTTTGGCTTGTTTGAACTGTGCTTGTATTTCGTTGAACGATTGGGCGAACGAAGCAATGGTAGTTGCCACTACAAAGAGTAATATACCGAGGTATTTCATGGTATGGATAATTAGAGAGTAGTAGAATTTTGGCTTAACCGATAAATATAGCGTAAGAATAAGATAGCTTTCGTATATCCGCTTCCAGAAAATAGAGGCGGATATTGGCGAATAGAAAGACCGAGAGTTTGTATACCCTCGGTCTGGATTAAAAGCAGCTTATTTCGCTGAGCGAATTTCTTTGTATTTTTTATCAAACGCATCGCGGTTTTGGTTGAAACCATCGTCGATATGGATGGCATCAATCGGCTTAAAGTCGCCACCCCAGCGCAAGCCAGGATCGTTGCGGATTTCATCGATAAAGCCCTTCACTGGGGCGGGTACATCGGGGTATTGTTTCATCATTGCGTTATTAGCCCACGAAGTATGCCCTTCACCAAAGCGAAGGTTGAAGTCAAAAGCATGCCCTACCATATGGTTAGAACGGCGCGCAGGCTTCACTACGGCACCTTTTACATTGGCATCGGGGCGGAACGAGCTAGTTACATGAATCAGGATATCGTGCTTTTCAGCATAGCCGGCTATGCGGTCGAGGGCAGGTTTAAACTCCTTATCAGCAATGAGCTTTTTACCAACGAAACGAGCGTTTTCGTACTCAAACAAGGGCGAGTCGCCTGCTTCTAATTTCGATTGTACATCGGTAGGCTTATCCCAATCTTTGCCATAGAAAGGAGTTAGTTTTTCGAGCACGAGCTTTGCCATATCTTCGGTAAATACAGTGCCATTACTTTCTATGTCGTTATCAGCGGCAAAGGCTTTTACTGCGGCTATACTACTTTTTCCAAAGAACCCATCGTTTTGGTATTTATCCCAGTTGAGCTGTTCGCCGTAGCCAAGTTCGTTCAGCAGGGTTTGCATAGCGGCAATCGCAACGCGGTGCCCCGAGCCATTGCGGTAATGTTCTTCCAGTTTTCCCGATTTCAAATCTTTTGAAAGCTGCTGTAGTTCGTCGAGCTGGTCGAACCGTTCCATTAATGCTTCGGCAATTTCTTGTGTAACAGTTTCCCCATCGCCCTCAAGATTATTTTTTTCGGCAAATGCCTTCACACCGGCAGTTGTAGCACTACCATAGTCGCCGTCGTCTTGGTATTTATCCCAGTTGAGTTCTTCGCCAAATCCAATTTGGTACAATAAGCTTTGCAGGGCTTTTACGTCTTCTCCTTTTGCTCCTTTTTTTAGCACACTGCCGATATTTTCATCTACAGGCACTTGCCCTATGTGTTTTGTTTCCTCCATAAATATTTGAGTTTAAAATGATAAAATGTGTGAGTTGAATACAGTTGATTAAGATTCTGTATCATATTACTGGAACAAAATGCCCATACTTGTTACTTTGAGTTCGCGATCTCGAATGGCGGGTAAATCCGAATCAAATTCTTCTTCTCCTATAATTTCGCCGTAAGAATCGCCCGGTGCTTTGTCTGAAGCGAGTTGCAGCGTAAACACTTTTCCAATTGCCAAAGGCTCGGCAAGTGCACCTCCTTCCCAAGAGGTAACTGTGCCGGCATATTCCCACTCGAACCCTAAAAGTTTAAACGGACCTTCGTTGAGTTTTTCGAGTTCTTCGAGGGTAGTGCCAACAGTGATACCTTCAGGGGTTACCCAAGCTGTATTTGCCTGCTCTATGAGTACGCGCTCTGGGGTTTGCAATTCTTCCCCTTCTTTCCAAATGATAGTTGCCTCATTCGGTGTATTAGGATATACTTTAGTTACCTGCAACGATTGCCCCTCACCAATGGGCATTTCTTCAGTAACTACATTCTCGGGCAGATATAACTCTATTAATTGTGCTTCAGAAGTTGTTTGAGTGATTTTTCCTACTCGTTGCCCGGGGACACACATCCAATCTTCAGCCTCGTTTACAGCACCAGTAGAAGTAGGCGTTTCCGCAGAAGTACTTTCTTCGGCAGAGGGCACTTCCGTAGGAGTAGCATTTACAGTGCTATCCGAAGTGGTTTGTTCTGCAGACTGTTCAGAAGAGCCTCCGCAACCTACTAAAAACATAAAAGTAACGACGTATAGAAGCAGTTTTTTCATAAGGAGTTTCGTTTAATAGATGGTGTAATAAAGATAATGGATTACATGGAAACCTAAAGGAAACGCGGTAAATTAGTAATCTTGATTACAGAAAAATACTTACAGATTATATGGTAGCAACTTGTTTAAAAACAGACGTTGGAAAGGAGCGTTCGGATAACGAAGATGCGATCGGAGAAACAAAAAATGATTTAGGACATTTTGTGGTAGTTTGCGACGGGATGGGAGGGCACTACGGCGGGCAACTTGCCTCTCAGATAGCCCTAGAGAAACTTTTGCACACGCTAGATGCTCATGCTGAGCCAGAAAAATTTCTTGAGCGAAAACCCACATTGATACAAATGGCTTTTGAGCGAGCAAGTCAAGCAATTCGGCAAAAGGCAAACGAAGAACCGCAGTACAAAGAAATGGGAACTACGGCAGTAGTGGCTTGGGTACATGAAAACCAACTGTTTTATGGGTATTTGGGCGACTCTCGCTTATACTTGCTACGCAATGGGAAGCTACACCAGTGTACCAAAGATCATTCGTACGTACAAGATTTAGTAGATGCTGGCGCAATTACAGCAGAAGAAGCAGAACGCCACCCCAAACGAAATATCGTAACTCGTGTGCTGTTAGCGTACGAACCGTTAGAAGAGACTGTCTCGACCGGCACGCTTACCTTAAATTCTGGCGATATCGTGTTAGTTTGCTCTGACGGACTCAATGATATGATTCTAGCCGATGAAATTACCACTATTTTAACCGCCGCTCCTTCGCTAGAACAGGCTGCTAATCAGTTGATTGAAGCGGCGAATAATGCTGGTGGTAAAGATAATATCAGCGTTGGTTTACTAAGGTATACGTAGCCTCAAGTGGTAAGGGAGGTTGCCTTCTTGTAATATTACCCAAAACCCATAGAAGTAAATTAGAGAAATGCTTACATCATCTCAGTGGTAAGCTATCATTAATACATCTTAATTTTCAGTAAACCATTGGTTTGCGTAGCTTTGTTTACATTTTTCTGAGTAACTTTCTCATATGTAGTTGCCTTCAAAATCGGAGAAATGAGCTACTTTTTCCTGTTGTATTGTGGTATATCAACCTAATTATAAAACGACGTAGTAAAACACTTTTAAAGTATATGATAACAATTAATGGAATAGATGGGCTAGAGGAGTTTTGTGGAAAAGAAGTAGGAGTTTCTGAGTGGCATCAGATTACCCAAGAACAGATTAACCGATTTGCCGATGCTACACAAGATTATCAGTGGATTCATACCGATGCTGAGCGGTGTTTACACGAATCGCCGCATAAATCGACCATTGCCCATGGCTTTCTTACGTTGGCACAGGCACCGTACTTTTTAGATCAGATATTTAAACTAGAAAATATTACCCGAGGTGTAAATTACGGTCTGAACAGAGTGCGGTTCATGGCAGAAGTCCCCGTAAATAGTCGAATCCGAATGCGTGCCGAACTGCTCGATTTGCACCGCCGCGACCAAAACGCCCTAACAAAGTTTAAACTCACCTTTGAAATTGAAGGAGGAGCAAAGCCCGTATGTATTGCCGAAATGCTAGCGGTGGTAGAACCGTAGCTATGTTATGCCTACGCTGTGCCTTGAGTTGGAGTAGAGGACTCATGGTTCTGTCTTCTGTTCTGTAAAATCTTCTAACTTTGAAAAAAACAGAAGCATTTCAATTGAAGATGCTTCAAAGTATCTTGAATATTTTGATTACTCATGGCAAGAATCATTTCATTCGCTACGCAAAAAGGCGGTTCCGGAAAAAGTACGCTGCTCATGCTGACTGCGGCGGCAATCCATAACCGAACAAACAAACGATTGCTGGTAATCGACGCCGACCCTCAGCGCTCCGTAAAGTATATTTACAACCAAGAAGCTAGTAAAAACTCCTACGATGTAATTGGCTTTAATTGGCGCCAACAAAAGGCAGAGGTAAATTTCCAGAAGACCATCCAGCTTGCCGAACGCAAGTACGATGTGATTTTGATTGATGTTCCCGGCAAAATCGAGGGGAAAGAAGTGTTCTTCAGCATATTGGTCTCCGATGTAGTGCTTATCCCTATGGTTGCCAGCGCTCTCGATATCCAGTCGACTATCGATTTTTTAAAGCAAATTCCCGAAGTACGTGCCGAAAAAGAGCGGCAAGGGTTTCCGCTAGAAGTGTACGGAATCATCAATAAGAAAGACCAGACCATCGAACACTTGCAGCTTAAAAAATTGGCAGGTATTGGCGGAATGAAGTTGTTTTATTCCCCTATTTCTTACTTGGCGCGCTATAAACGCTATCTTTCTACCGTCCACGACATTGCCGATCCAAAGGAAAAAGATGATGAGTTTAACCGATATTTTGATGAGTTTCGGACAAAATGCTATATTTAATTTAAGGTGGAAGTTATACCTTTTCTTTTTTTATTCATTACCGAAGACCGATTGAACGCGCATGGCAAAGGAAAAAAGCAAAACCAATCTGATTTACAAAAGCATAGAAGCCCATAAACAAACCGGAAAACCATTTGAGCTCAAAAGTGAATCGCGCAATGCAGATTTTCAGAATATTGATTTCGAATCAATCCGTCCTAAGAAAAAGCAAATCGAGTACTCCTCGGTAAAAATCCGTACAAGCCTTTACATGAGGGTGAAAGAAGCTGCTGAAGAACAAGGGATTAACCAACCGGGGAAGTTTATCAGCCTTATTTTAGAGGCATATTTGGCGCAAGCTGAGAAGTAGCCGGCGCTAGGGTGTCGCTGCGCATCGTAGTGAATGTTTCCCCCTCTGTAGTACGATAGTTATTGTGCAGCTGGGCAGCCAAACAAGCATGGGCAGGCAAAATCCCTATTAAATCGCCTTCTTGGAATTGATGAAACCACGCCTCGGGCAGGGAAATCGTGCCGTGTTCTTGCGAAAGCGAGCGCACATTCCCCCCTTCAATGGGGGAATCCCACCCTTGTTCGTGCAACGCTACCGGTAGCCCGAAACACTTCTCGCCGTGTGCATCTATCACAAAATCTTTGGAAAGATGCACCGCACCCCCATGTACTGTAACGGTGAGATTATCAGCGTTTTTAAACACAATCGGTGCAGCTAAAGCCAGTGCAATGTCGCTAAGCGAACAACTGCCAGTCTGCCATTGCACCAAATCGTAAAATACGAAGTTGCCGGGGCGCATTTCGTCTATTTCGGAAAAATCATCTAACATACTGCAGCTGGGGGTGTCGCCTAACGAGATGCTAAGGTTGGGGAATTGGGTAGTGTACCGAAGGCGTAATGCCTTTAACAAGGAAAGCGCATGAGAATGAATTTCGGCAATCGTAGTGCTATCTTTTAAATATGTATGCCCGTTATGTATCTGAAACCCTCGAAATATAAGTTTAGAAGAAGCAGCGATACGCTTCAAGAGTGCATCAATCTTAGGAAAATCGGTAGCAGCAATGCCAGTTCTGCCATAGCCCGTGTCGATTTCAATCATTACGGAAAGCGGTTTCGAAAGTACCTTTTCTAAATGTGGAATGGGAGTTTCAGAAACGAGCAATGCCGTGAGTTGTATCTGTTCGTTTAAGGCGGCAATAGTGCTCGCCTCGCGCAGGTTTAGGGGAAATGCCAGCAGGATGTCGTCCCAGCCATGCTGAGCAAAATAATGTGCCATTTTACTAGAGGAAACCGCTGCTTTTTGAATACCCATTGCTTTGAACCACGTTGCCACCTGTGCAGAGTGGTGTGTTTTGAAATGAGGACGTAGTGTAGCCCCTTGCGCGACGGCTTTCTGTTGCATCCGTTCAATGTTGCGTTTACATTTGTGCGGATCGAGCAAGAGCGTGGGCGATTCAATGGAAGTTAGGTGTATCATAGGTTTCACACTGTTGGTTCTGATGTCGCTGAAAATATACCAAGATTTATAGGATTTGATACTTTCGGGAGTGAAATGATAAATTACAAACAGGCTCTCACTCTGTGAAAGAGCTGCTTTCTTTGTGTTTGGTAACAAATTTCTTTACGAATGACGTTAGAAAAGTGAACCAACCGGTATGGTGTTTACACTGAAATAATTTGTTGTCCATACAGCGGATAGCATACGAGCCGATTCTTTCTATTAATGTTAATGCTTGCTTACAATGATCTTCTTATTCTTTATAATCTTCATTCTAATTTTTGCTGCAAGTGGGCTGGGGTATTGGGCGTACAACCAATATCATATTGGCGTACAAAGCCTTTCGAACCGCAATGTGCTAGAGCTTGCCTCAGAAAAAGATAACCAACTTACGATTGAAGATCTTTGCGATGCTTTCCAAATTACACGTGGCGAAGCACGCATCAAATTATATACTATGCTGGCACAAGGTGCTTTTGAGTATTCGTACGATAATGTAACCCTTCAAGAAATCTTTATTCTTTCGCGTAGTGTACGCTCGCGGGTAAAACGCGATACTATGCCCCATAACCCAAGAAAGAAGCTGCGCCTGAGTGATGGGGAAATCATTTCGATTGCTGTACGTTCCAAAGGGAAAATTACAGCTACGGCTCTTTGCTTAAAAGGAGAAATTTCAATTGATGAGGCGAAAAATCGACTGAACGAACTACACGAAAAGGGCGTATTTGAAATTAAAGTAACCGATAACGGTACTATCACCTACCACATCAACGATGTAGACTTGCTTGAAGATGAGGAGTAAGCTCCCTAATCGAGTTCTTTTTCGTGCTCCTTTTGCATGGCTAGCTGCAGGAAGAACAAAAAACCTCCGACTACAAAGCCTAGGATCAGAACCATGCTAATAATACTGGTAGTACTCATAAACGACAAGATAGTCGTTTCTTTAAAAAAACAGATGGAAGTGATTAAAAAAAGCCAGCTCGCACAGAGCTGGCTTTCCATAGTAAGCGGTGGGCTATTTATCGTAGTTCAAAACGACGTGTACGCTGTCCATCTTTGAAAGTAGCCGGTAGTGTGTCTTCAAAAACGAGCGAAGTACTCGTAAGGGTGATTACGGTCAACGTTTCGCCTGTACTCAGTGTAACTTGTGTACCAGCTTGGTTTAGAGTCCAAGTTCCGGTTTGTGCATCAGGATTCTGAAAGCTGAATGTCCCATCGGCATTAAATGTGAAACGGTAGCTGCTGTAATCGGTGGAAACGTCTTCGGTACCATCAATAAGTACGCGGCTTACCGACCACGTTTTTGCCAACAAATCGCTTGGCGAAGGATCATCGTCGTCGTCGCTACAAGCTGTGAAAAGTCCTAGCAATAGCAATAACAGGAAACTTAATTTTCTTATTTGCATAGTTTTAAAATTTTCGAATGAAAAAGAAGAAAGAAAGCCGGTAGAAACCGACTTTCAATATCATTTTATTGTTTCACAAATTTCTTTGTGATAGAGAACCCTTCTCCTTCGATGCGGAGGAGGTACAAGCCTTGCGCTATTCCGCTAAGGTTAAACTCAGCCGTGTAGGCATTTCCTTCAAACTCAAGCGGTAGCACAGAAAGCACAGCTCCGTTCAAGCTATATACTGTTGCTCTTGCATTCGCAAGGTTTTCTTCAGTCTGATAGCTCACTACTAATTTGTCGTTAGCAGGGTTCGGGAACAGTACAATCTCGGCATCGAGGTCGAAATCTTCCGTAGCCGTAAGCGAAACGGCATTTTCAGGGGCAGTTACTACCACACATCCATCTTTGGTGATGCGCACAGTGTAGCTACCGGCTTGCGTTACGTTGTAAGTGCGGCTGGTAGCTCCTGCAATTTCAACGCCATCGCGTAACCATTGGTAGAAGTCGGCTTCTGGTGCCGTTAAGATAAATTCAGCAGACACACCATCTTCTCCTTGGGTGGTGATAGGCGCACTTGTGATCGTACACGCCAATCCATCTGCACGGAATGAAATGTTTTGGATGATTGCGTCTTGCGCCGCTGGTGTTTCCGCCTTATCGTATGGGGTTGTGGTAAAATTAGCGAGTAGATACTCCGCTAATGCGTCTTGCTCGGTACCTGGGTTTGCGAAAGTAGCTTGTCCTGCATTGGTTAAAGTAGTGTTCAAATCTACTCTGCCAGTTGCAGGGAACGGATAGTTATCGCCTCCATCGGCTAAGAAACCAAGCGTTACCAATTTGATAGTTCGGTTGGCATCGCCTTGGATAGCACCCTGGTCTACCACACGGTCAATCACTACGCCATTTTCATTATACATTACCAAGTGTTGTACGCGGCTACCGGCTGCTTGGCTTGGGTCAAAGCTAAATGCCATGCCGGCAATTTGTGGGAATTGCCCCGGCGTTGCCCCCGGCGCCCATGCAGAAACCCCATGTTCTACGAGTTCTTTCAACTGAGTGGCAGTAACCTCCAAAATGGTGAGGCTGTTGTTGAAACGCAGCGAATTGGCAATATCTAGTTGAGAAATATCACCGGTTTGTTTGTTTGCTGCAGGGTTCGCTTGTGGAGGAACGGTTTGGTAAACTCCTGGCGAAGTTTCAATTACTTGCCCAATAGAAGCGCGAATACCTCCACCGTTTTTGATAGAAACGCGTACTTCGTTATCGAACTGGCGAGCTACAAACAAGTTTGCCTCTGCGGTAAGGTTTCCTAGGTTCGTTTCTTCAGCTCGTACAGCACTACGGCTGCCTTCGAGGTACACACTTGTTTTACCGAAGATGTTGCCATCTTGCGCTGTAACAATACCGCTCACAGCATTTACGAGGTCTTGCACCAATTTACCTTTGGTTCGATCGGCAAAGGCATTGGCAGTACTTCCCCACTGCCTTTCTACTACATCGCTAATGGCAGCATATGCACCGCTTAAGTTCGAAATTCCATTTGAGAGGATGTTCCCCTGAGCATCGAACTCTACCACCAAACGTCCTACGTACGAATATTCGCCATCGGTTCCAACAATCACCGCTCTACCGCCATTGGCATTTTGGGTAACAAATGGATAATCTTCTTCTTTGGTATCGCCTGGGCGCAGTACATCGGAATCTTTCGCCATTAGTACGTCAGAACCGCCTGCAATAATGATATCGACATCTCTCAATAAACCTACGAGTTCTTTTTCGAGGGCAATTTGCTGTAGGTGAGAAATTACTATGATTTTATTGATGCCTGCCGCGGTGATGCGATCGATTTCAGGTTGAAGGATTGCAGCAAGGGCAGTCATGTTGTTTTCCTTAACCCCTTTTACCGTTACGCCACCATTAGAAGTAATGCTTTCTAATACTTGCGTAGTAGCACCTACCAAACCAATGCGTTCGCCATTTCTTTCTACAATGGCTGAAGGGGCAATTTTAGGGGCTTGCCCTGCCGCAGCGAGGTCAGAAGGTAAAGAACGGAAGGCATTTACATTCAATAAATCTGAAGTAAATAAACCGGATAGATTACCATCGCCACTAAAGTCGAGGTTTGCGCTTAGGTAAGGGAATTGTGTGCCCAACCAACGTACATCGCCTAAAGAAGTTCCTCGGATATCGGTACCCCAAATATCACTAGCCGCACTCGTGCCGGCATCGAAGTCGTGGTTACCTACCGCAGACGCGTCAAACCCTATGATATTCATGATTGCGATATCTACGCGCCCGCTAGTTTCGCGGATATTGGTGAGGCCTGGTTCGTTGAAGAGTTGCTGATAGGCTCTTTGTAGAGGGGCTCTTAAAGAACCGTCCGAAGCAGCCGCGAAGAATGGCCCGGGGATGTAATTATCGCCAGCAGAAAGTGTTATCGAGTTGGTTTCTTGGTCTTCCAAACGATCGATAATAGCTGCAAAGTTGGGGGCATTTCCAATAGCATCCACCCCGCCTTCTAAATCCGAAGCGTGGAGTACTTGTAGGCGGAAGGCTGCCGGATCTCCAATTTCAAATACAGCTACCGTACCACTTTCTTCGTAAGCGGCAATTACTAAGGCATTTCCACTAGGGCTGTCTTCAGGTTTTACAAAGATGAGGCCTTCGGGCGAATCGTCGGCAGGTACGGTAGATCGCTCGTAGAATACAAAGCTAGGTTGGCGAGGATCAGTTACATCGTACACCATAATACCACCTTGACGTTCTAACCCGATAAATGCGTAGGTTCTGTTATTGATGACCCCTAATACGACCCCTTCTGGCTCAGAGGCCTTATCATCGCTTCGGTTATCCGGAGAATCGCCACCACGGTTGGAGTTATAAATATCGCGAGCTATGGCTTTAGAGATTTGCTCGAACTCATCGCCACTATCAAATACGAGTTCTTCGGTAGTTGCATTCCAAATACTGAAAGAACGAGCTCCATAAGCGTACAACTCGTCATAATCACCGTCTTCATCAATGTCGCCAAGAGTAGTGGTGATATTCAGTCTGCCTAGTTGGGCATCGTCTTGAAGTGTAGCCGCATTTGGGAAGGCAGTTGGGTCAAGCGTGAGGTCGGCAATGCGTTCTTCTTCAGAGAAACCGTCATAATCGCGGGAATCGCCTTCGTTGGCAGTTACCACAAACACCTCTCCGTTCACTTCATACGAATCGATCGCATCAGGCTGATACATGCCAAATACAGGCCAATTGCGGATGTTTCCGATGATATCATCTCTATTACTAGCGTCTAATCCGTTGCCTGGAGCGTTGAAATCTTTGTATCCTAAAGGAACGACTTTTTCAACTGTAGCCGACGCGATATCTACAATCGCAATCGCGTTATTTTCTTGGCAAACGGCATAGGCTTTAGTACCATCAGGGCTAATGGTGATGTACTCGGGTTCAAGGTCTTGTGCTACCGAAGCATTCGGTCCATAGATGCGAACGCCTTCGTTGCGAAGCTGCTCAAGTTGGCTATTGAACGCCGTAAACGTAGCGGTTTGAACCGTAGCATTGGTTACCCCATTCGAGATGTCTACAATGCTGATGCTACCTTCGGGGTCGTTCGTGTAGTCGTCGTTTGGTTCGCCTTCGTTGGCTACTAAGATTTTCGTTCCATCGGCGGTGAAGGTTAACATATCGGGGAGTGCTCCTACGGTAGCCTGACCGGTTACATTGCCGTCGGTATCAAAGAACACTACCAAACCGTTGGCGGTTTTG
>CAYMYI010000072.1:0-20638 GCA_964394585.1 uncultured Roseobacteraceae bacterium | reverse complement strand
GATGTGTTGGTAGAAATACCGAAGGTTATGCAGGTCGAGGTCGTGGCCGGCGTTAAGCCCTAGCCCCAATTTATTGGCGAGTATTGCCGCATTATGGTAAGGGGCAAGCGCTTTGGCGGGGTCTACTGTAAAATGTTTTGCGTAGTTTTCAGTGTAAAGTTCTATGCGGTCCGTCCCAATTTTTGCAGCTCCTTCAATCATTTCGGGGATAGGGTCTACAAAAATAGAAGTACGAATCCCCAATGCTTTAAGCTCGCCAATTACCTCTGCCAAATAGTTATGATGTTTGATGGTATCCCACCCGCTGTTAGAAGTAATGGCATCTTCCGCGTCGGGGACTAAGGTGGCTTGGGCAGGCTTTACTTCTTTCACAATTTGGAGATACCGCCCTTGTTTTGGGTTTCCTTCTATGTTAAACTCAGTAGTAACGACTTCTTGCAGTGCATATACATCGGCATATCGGATGTGGCGCTCATCGGGGCGTGGGTGTATGGTGATTCCCTCGGCACCAAAGCGTTCGCAATCTTGTGCGCATTTTACAATATCAGGATTGTTGCCTCCTCGTGCGTTACGCAGCGTTGCCAATTTATTGATGTTAATGCTGAGTTTGGTCATAATATGGAAATTATTTCAGGAGCTTTTCAGATAAGTTTGTACATTTTGATAAGATTTGCAAAGAAGCAAACCGAAATGCTACGAATCAATACATAATTAATCTATAAACCTTAAAACAATACTATGGCACTGAAAGAAAAGATAGAGCAAGCCATGAAAGAGGCGATGAAAGCGAAGGATAAACAAAAACTTACAGCATTGCGCTCTGTTAAATCGATGATTTTATTGGCAGAAACCTCGGAAGGAAGTAGCGGTACGCTTTCAGAAGCTGAAGAAATGCAAGTACTTACCAAAGCCGTAAAGCAACGGCGCGACTCGGCAAAAACCTACCAAGATGGAGGCCGCGACGATCTCGCCGAAAATGAATTGTATGAAGCTGAGTTAATCTCCTCGTTCTTGCCCGAGCAGATGAGCGAAGAGGAAGTGGCTGCCAAAGTGAAGGAAATTATAGCAAATGTAGGTGCTAGCTCCATGAAAGACATGGGCAAAGTAATGGGTATGGCTACCAAAGAGCTTGCGGGGAAAGCAGATAATAAGCTTGTGTCGCAGCTTGTAAAAGCATCACTTTCTTGAAACTGTGTAAGGAAGGTAGGCGTTTTCTTTACAAAACGTTATAGGAACAATCTATTCATCATTTCAGAAAATATGCATTATGGATTTTGCAATACAAGCCAACTATTTTAGCTCATACATTCGTGTGATTGATATTGTCTTGGGAGCCGCTATTGTATGGGGAGGGTATAAAGGCTACAAGAAAGGCTTTTTGTTAGAAATACTTTCGATTTTCATTTTTGTGTTGGGCGTTGTGCTGCTATTTTTTCTTTTGGCAAAAACGTTTGTAAGTACCGAAGAGTACGTGGATGTGCCAAAGTCTACCACTTTTGGTATTTACATAGTGATTTACTTAGTGGGGGCAGCGGTGCTCAATAGTTTGGGTAAAAAACTTCAAGATAAAATTGACTACTCCATCCTTGACGATTTCGACAATTTTGCCGGTATGTTAGTAGGCGCATTAAAGCATGCCATATTTTTAAGCATTTTTATATGGCTGTTCGATGCCGTGGGGCTAAGCCTTCCCCCTGAAATTACACAAGACTCTTTGCTGTATCCTCGTCTGCTTTCTTTTCAGGAATGGTTGGTAGATGTAGGTGCTACCATTGCCCCCTCCATTGGCGAAACAGCAAGAGAAATTCAAACTTTATTGCGGCAATAAAAAAAGAAACCCCCTGAGTATTTTCAGGGGGTTTCTTTTTAATAGTCTAAATCGTCGAGTTCTACAATTACTGTATTAATTTTTTGCTTTTGTTCAATGAGCTTTTGGTAGTTCTCAGCTTGTTCTTGTGTGAAAAACGGGCCTAGTATGATTTTAAAAAGATCGTCTCCACTTTCCGATTCCTTCACATACACCATGATATTTCGGTGGTAATATTCTTCTTCTAACTCTAATACTTTTAGAAAAACGTTTCGATAGTTTTTGAAAACACCTACCTGTACGCCATAACCGTTAAACTTTTGTGTACGTGCCGATACATTAAACAAGTACCCTTCGTTATCTTCAGGTTGTATGAGTTTGTATTCAAAATCAGATTCAGGGCCGGTAGGTTCTCCGCGTTTGTTTACATGCGCTTTCAGTTTAGCTAGCACTACCGAAGCTGGCTGGAAACCATGTATTCGGTCGACTTCTTTCCCTTCAGGTGTAAAGAAAATAATGGTGGGGTAATACAATACATTATGAGTTTGTGCCAGTTGAGCGCCTTCGGTAATTTGCGATTCACCGTCGAAAGCAATCCCTAAATAGTTATTCATGGCATAGTTTACCAGCGTAGGGTTCGTGAAGGTCTTTTCGTTCATGTCTTTTGCCGGCATGCACCAGTTTGCATAGAAGTATACAAAATAGGGTTTATTCGCATTTTGAGCTCTTGTTTGTAGCTGCTCATAATTCCCATTGAAAAAAATAAAACTTTCAAAAGCCTGTCCGTGTGCCCAAATACTTGAGAGGGCTACCCAAAAAATCGTTAGAATACGTCCCTTCATCATATAATTATCATATTTAATATTGAAACAAATTCATTGTTGGCTGCAAGCAATATAGTAAATTGAGCGAATAACTAAACCTATTGCATAATACCTATAAATAGAAAAATCGGCCTTTTTGTATGAGTTCAGCCCTTATTTACACCGTTTCTTACACCAATCCACTTTCTCACCTTGTGCATTTCTCTTTGCAGATTCCGTCCCATGCCATCAATACTTCATCCCTAACATTGCAATTACCACTGTGGCGCCCTGGGCGGTACGAGCGGCAAAATTATGCCCAAAATGTATATAAATTACACGCCACCGATGCACAAGGCAACGAGCTGAGTGCTACCAAAATCAGCACGAATGTTTGGCAGGTTGTTTTGAAAGAAAATACGGGATATGTAGTAGTAACCTATGATTATTACGCGGCACATATGGATGCAGGTGGGTGCTGGCTCGATACCGGCCAGCTTTACCTAAACTGGGTTGCGTGTGCTTTACAAGTGAAAGAAATGGTGGTATTCCCTTACGAAATTGATTTACAGATCCCGACAGATTACTTAATCGCTTGTAGCTTACCTAAACAAAAAAATAAACTATATGCTGAAAACTTTTACGCTTTAGTAGATGCTCCCCTCATTGCTAGCAACCAACTGCAGCATAGAAAACTAAAAATTGAGGAAACCGATTTCTATCTGTGGTTTTTGACAGATGCCGACTTGCCTTGGCAACGCCTCGAAGAAGACTTTACAAAAATGATAGCCACTCAAATCGAGTTTTTTGGAGAGTTTCCTACAAAAGAATATCACTTTTTGTTTCAACTGCTGCCTTATCGGCACTATCATGGCGTAGAGCACCGAAACTCTACGGTAATTACGCTAGGGCCTTCTGAAAACATACACGAGCCAGAACTGTATAACGAGTTACTAGGAATTAGTTCCCACGAATTATTTCATGCGTGGAACGTAGCACGTATCCGCCCCAAAGAGTTTATACCTTATACCTTTGAGAAGGAAACCTATTTTACAACCGGCTTCATGCTAGAAGGAATCACTACATTTTATGGCGATTACCTGCTTTGGAAAGCTGGCATATGGGATACACCCCAATTTGTGGCTGAGCTAAACAAAATGATGAAACGCCACTTCACTAATGCAGGGCGGTTTCATTACTCGCTCGTGGAGGCTTCCCTCGATTTATGGGTAGATGGGTATCGGCAGGGCGCTCCCAATCGTACCGTTTCAATTTATGTGAAAGGAGCTTTGGTAACGCTTCTTCTGCATATCATTCTGAAAAGTAAAACAGAAGATAGCATCAGTTTTCACGATATAGTACGCATGATGTGGCAACGATTTGGCAAAGAAGAAAAAGGGTATACCTATGAAGAGTTTCTTGAACTTATGCAGGAAGCAGGCGGGGAAGAGTGCGCAGTGCTTGCCCGCGAGCTCATCGAAACTACCACTCCGCTTGAAACACTATTTAATACGTACTTGCCTAGGGTAGGAGCCACTTTGGAAGGTTCTTTCCCTGAATCGCCCTGGGAAATGATGCTAGGCATCAAACTAAATACGCAGTTAGCTTTTCCACAAGTTACAGCGATTTTGCCTGATTCAGCAGGAGCGTTGTATTTTAGTTTAGGAGACGAAATTGTGGCGATTAACAATAAAAAAGCCACGCAAGCCAATCTCGCTTTACTGCTGGAATCTTCAGAAAATATAAAATTTACTTATTTTAGGCAGAACAGACTTTGTAGCTGTTCAATAGCTATGGGCACACTGCAACCCACTGGTGAAACTTATAATATTGCTGTAATATCCGGTGCTAGCTTATCTATATGAATAATAATGTGTTAATTAATGATAACACTGTGCCATATATATCAATGTATAGACGTTATTTTTGTGGGATTGTCTGTGTGCAGTTTCCAAATAAATTGTAATCCTAAGTTTAATATATAAAAAAGAACATTATGAAAAAGTTGTATACTCTTTTTCTTGCCTTAGGAATTTTTGCTTTTTCAGGTGCTTATGCTCAGGATATTGATGAAACTTTCTTCAATAACGGGAAAGCCCTGATGGAGAATAAAGAATTCTTTAAGGCAGCACAGGAGTTTGACCATGCCATTGCTGTTAACCCTACTGGTAAGTATTATTACCATAAAGGGTTAGCTCTTCGGCTAGCTCAAAAAATTGAAGGCGCTATTGAGGCATACGAACAGTGTATTTTGGTACAACCCGATTACCTTGATGCCTACAAAGAATTGGTAGGTTGTTACATGCGTACGAATAACTACGACAAACTGATTGCTACATGGGATGGCATCGCAAAAAACATTTCAGATACCCAAGAACGCCTCGATGCCAAGTTTAAAATCGTGAATTTCTTGATGAAACAACGCGATTACGAAACTGCATTGGGACATGCCAAAGACGCCATAAAAATTGCTCCTAACAATATTGATGCTTTACATTTATATGCTAAAGTGAATAACACAATTGGGAACTACGAAGAAGCAAAAACAAGTGCTCAAAAAGCTGCCGATCAGCTTGCCACAAGCGATATAAAAGTAGTAAGCAAAGTATATTATGAGTTGGGGTATGCAGCACATTTTCTCGGCGATTTCGACATAAAAAATGCGGCATTTGAAAATGTAAGAGAACCTTCTTTCAAACCATTGATGGCAAAACTAACTCCTGAATTTTTTACAAATATGGCTGAAGCATACGATGCTATTTTTGAGTACGATAATGCACAAGTATATTTAGATGAGGCACTACGAATCGACGAACACTTTCCAAGTGCTAATAAACTTCAGGCAGTTATCACAGGGCATAAGAACCCTAAGCACGAAATGATTGCGTACTACAAAAAAGCTATTACAGGTATTCTTAAAAAGAAAGAAACGAATAATACCGATGAGTACGACCAACAACTCCTCGAAGATTACGAACATTTAATTGAGTTGAAAATTAACTCTAAAGAATACGAACCGGCTATTGCTATGGCAGACGAGTGCCTAGAAATTTTTGCACAACAGCCTTTAGCTATTAATTCAGTAAAGTTTTTTAAAGCCATTGCCCTCAATAAAACAGGTAAAATGGATGAGGCAATTAGTATTCTAATAGAAATGGGCGATCCTAGCAATCGTACAGCTAACGCGGTGAAAGTGTCGCAATACAACTTTGCCATTGGCAACATGTATTATTCTGCTAAAGAATTTGATAAGGCTAAGTCGTACTTTACCCGTGCCCGAAGTGGACCTTTCGCAAATGCCGCACAATATATGTTTGAGGAAATCTTAGACATGCAAAATCCACGTAATGCCACTGCAACTAATAGCGCCGAGGAAGAATAATCTACTCGCCACTATCGGTACATCATAAATAGTATCTTGTTTAGATAAAGACCTTTTGCTACTTGTTGGCAAAAGGTTTTTTTTGTCCATTGCCAATGATTTTGTAAATCAACCATTCCGCGCAAAATTTCTTAATTTTCTGCAGGTAAGCTGTAGCAACTCATCTTTAATCACCTCTTTGGTATGAAAAAAAACTCAATCAAATCTGCATTATATATTTTATGGATAGTCATCGCCTCGCTTAGCGTAGTGGCGTGTAAACCTTCGGGGTCGGGGATTCAAACCCGCAACAAGAAATCTTCAGAATTGCAAATTGATCCTATCGTATATGAGTACTACGCAGCAAAGGGACGCATCGCTTTTGAAGACCTCGCTCAAGAGATAAAATCGAGCGCCGATATCCGCATGAAAAAAGATAGCGTGATTTGGATATCGATGCGCTCAGCAACCGGAATAGAAGGAGTGCGAGCCTTAATTACCCGCGATTCTATTCGTGTAATCAATAGGCTTGATAAAGAATACTATGCCTATAGTTTTGATGACCTCTCTCAAAAATTCAAGTTTCAGTTCGATTTCGACATGATGCAATCCATCATCGTAGGGAACATCCCTGTGAATACTAAAACGAAGAATAAAGTAAAAAAAGAAAAAGAACACTTTGTAGTAGAAGGTTCTATTAGTAAACCCCGAGCCAACCTTATCCTTTTTGTAAATCGTTATGTGAATAAGGTCGATAAGGTAGAAATCATCGATCGGCGTAACCAGAATGATATGCTTATTGAATACGATGACTTCCAAGAAGTGGAAGGGCAAGAAGTTCCGCACTTTGCCAAAATGAAGCTCAATTATACGGATGAGCGAGGCTCGCTTATTTCGGTGTTAGAAGTAAATTATAGCCGTATAAATTTACCTACCAAGCCATTGAAGTTCAGCTTTAGTATTCCTTCTCGTTATACAAAAGTGGATATTACCGACCAAAAATAGGCAATGAAACAATTCATTCTTGTTTTCTTAGGGGGAGGGCTAGGCAGCGTTGCCCGCTATTGGATAGGAAAACAAATAGGGAAAACTTCCTCATTTTCTTCTTTTCCGTTAGGGACATTTGTGGTCAACATTGTAGGCTGTTTCCTAATCGGGATGGCGTTAGGATTCCTCGCAAAAAATACCCAGGCTAGTAAAGGATGGTCGCTCTTGCTAGCTACTGGGTTTTGTGGTGGGTTTACTACCTTTTCTTCATTTTCATACGAAAATTTCCTTTTGTTACAGCGCGGAGAAACTACCTATGCTTTTTTGTATACCGCACTTAGCGTACTGATAGGGCTGGGCAGTTGTGCGCTAGGGTGGTGGCTTGTGCGTTAACGTCCCCCCTCAGGACCTTTTTCGCGAATACGCAATGCAGGAGGGTTTTTGCGTTTTTTCCGTAGATAGATGGCTTCGCCAACGGCAGGTTCTTGCCCTATGAGCATCCGGTTCATTTTGTGTAAATCTTTTAAACGAATGGCATATAAATGTGCGATTTGGCGCATAGTTTCACCGGGTTGTACAATATGGTTGGCTACTTCGGCTTTCCCTCGTTTTTTCGAAACATATACAGTGTCGCCGGCTTGTAGCGTAGGAAAGCGGGGAGGAACCACCTCATTATATTCATAAATTTCATCTTCAGTAAGGTCATATGTTTTAGCAATTTGCTGCCAAGTTTGCCCTTCTTCCACCCGAATAGCCTTTGCCGCATTGATGTAGATGAAACGCGCATCGAACCGCCGCTGGCTCGGAATGGGGAATTGGTACTCGCGCTTCGATTGTTCGCCGATTACATGTAAATAGGCATTTTCCATAGGCAGTGTATCCATGAAAAAGAAAATGTCAGCAGTTACATTTTGCGGAATGCGCGCAACGAGAGGTGCCTTGTTGTTTAAGTGCTTCTTACGTTTTGCATTAGTACCTAGCATATAAGCAATATGGCCCACGGTTGCAGCCGATACCGCCCCTACTACCACAGGAGAAGATGCCCCCAAATAGCTAATGATAGTCCCTCCAAATACTTCGGAAATTAAATAGATCCAAGGTGAAGGGCGCGTTTTTTTATAAACTTCTTCGTTGGTAACCATCCCGGCAATTTGGGAAGCCTCAAACATTAGCGTTTCTTCGCTTTCATTCTTAAGCTGAAATACAAATGGCGCAATCCCCTCTCCACGCAAATCTTCGTAGTCGAATAGCGCATCGGCAGTGTCGGGGTGTATCTCGTGAATGTGATATGAAATGCCTGATACCTTTTCGTGTTGCCGATAGGCCGCCGGCTCTGCAAAATCGAACGCTTCGGGTTTAAACGAAATACACGAAGAGGTTAGTAGGCTAATCAGCCCGACCCAAAATAAACTTTTTTTCATGAGTAGATGCAAGTTGATAATCGTAGTGAACTTCTCAA
The DNA here is from genome assembly GCA_964394585.1 of uncultured Roseobacteraceae bacterium. Taxonomy (GTDB): domain Bacteria; phylum Bacteroidota; class Bacteroidia; order Cytophagales; family Flammeovirgaceae; genus CAYUJH01. The sequence goes on along the minus strand of CAYMYI010000072.1, from coordinate 12,221 downwards.
TAATGATACGTTTTATACACTGCTTTTTTGTTGCCGATACCATGCCGTAAACTTCTCGAGTCCTTCCCGAATGTGCGTATATGGCTGAAATCCTAACATTTTTTTTGCCTTTTCTATGGAAGCATAGGTACGGTTTACATCACCTTGTTGCATAGGGAGCTGTTGTACATTTGGCGTTTTCCCATTCACTTCGTAGAGCATAGCAATCAAGTCTTTTAATACGGTAGGCTCATTATTGCCCAAATTGAAGGTTTCGTACACGCCACGGTTCTCCCAAACGTATTCCATCGATTTTTCTACCCCTTGGATGATATCTTCGATGTAGGTGTAATCGCGCGAAGTACTGCCATCGCCAAACATCGAGATGGGTTGGTCTTTATCAATGAGGCGAGTGAACTTATGGATTGCCAAATCGGGGCGTTGCCGAGGACCATACACTGTGAAAAAGCGTAGGTTTACAATATCAAGGTTATACAAATGATGGTAGGTATAGTTCATCAGTTCGCAAGCTTTTTTCGTAAAAGCATAGGGCGAAATAGGCTGCGATACATCCATTTGTTCATGGTAAGGGACTTCAGGCATGTTGCCATATACCGAAGAGGAAGAAGCAAATGCCATTTTTTGAATCTCTTGCGAACGCATAATTTCGAGCAAATTACGCGTAGCAGTAATATTAAAGTCGATATAGCCCTGAGGGTCTTCGATAGAAGGTCGCACGCCGGCTCTTGCCGCCAAATGCACAACGATATCGGGCGATTCGATACGTCGGAAAATATCTTCTACTGCTTCAAAATCGACTAAGTTGATCGCAAAGAATTGAAAGTTAGGGTGCGCTTTAAATCCACTCATGTTTGACTGTTTCACCTCTTTAGGGTAGAACGGATCAAAATTATCAATACCTACAACCTGGCATCCTTTTGCCAATAGTGCTTAGCATAAATGCGAACCGATAAAGCCTGCACAACCTGTAACTACAATTCGTTTCATAATTTATATTTCTAAGAATATGGATAAAAAAAGCCATGATAGCTTCTTTCTGCAAAAGTAGAACGAACAAAGCAGATTCGTCCTGTATTTCTAAATTCTATCTGTTTTGTGTGGAAAATTGGCGTTTTGTTCGTAATATCCTTACAGAAACCACTATAACAAAACTGCAATCGTATGAAACCAAACATTATCAAAGCTATGCTTTGGGGAGCAAGCCTTTTATGCTGTTTCGCTTGCCAGCCTACTGTGCAGGAAAGCACCCCAAAAGCTCCCACCTTTACCATTAAACTCGATGCTTCTTTAACAGATTCCCTACAAGATGGTCGCCTGCTACTCTTGCTATCTAATAACAACGAGGCAGAACCTCGTTTCCAAGTAAACGATGGCCCCAAAACGCAATTAGTGTTTGGGATTGATGTAGACGGGATGAAGCCGGGAGAAGCCTTGACCTTCCGTGCCGATGCCTTTGGGTATCCGATTGAATCTTTAGCGGAAATTCCTGCAGGAGAGTATTATGTACAAGCGCTACTCAACCGCTACGAAACCTTTACACTTGCAACCGGACACACCGTAAAGTTACCACCCGATAAAGGCGAAGGGCAGCAGTGGAACCGGAAACCCGGTAATTTTTACAGCAAACCCACAAAAGTATTGATTTCCCCACAGGCTACCGTGGATATCACACTAACAGAGGAAATTCCGCCTATTACCCCGCCTGAAGATACCAAGTATATTAAGCACATTCGGATGAAAAGCGAAAAGCTTTCAGCATTTTGGGGGCGCGATATGTATCTCGGTGCACACGTATTACTACCTGAAGGTTTTGAAGAACACCCCGAAGCCCGCTACCCGCTCATGATTTTCCACGGGCATTTCCCTAGCGATTTTGGGGGATTTCGTCCAAACCCTCCCGATCCCGACCTTGAACCAACCTACAGCCAACGCTTCAATGTGGAGGGGTACAACAAGATTGTACAGCAAGAAGCACACGATTTCTATAAAAATTGGACAGGAGCTGATTTCCCTCGCGTTATCATTATTGAAATTCAACACCCTACTCCTTATTACGACGACTCCTACGCTGTAAACTCTGCTGCCCAAGGGCCATACGGCGATGCCATCACCTACGAGCTAATCCCGTATATCGAAGAACAATTCCGAGGCATTGGCGAAGGCTGGGCACGTTTCCTTTACGGCGGTTCTACGGGTGGATGGGAAGCGCTCGCCGTGCAAGTAATGTACCCCGACGAATACAACGGATGCTTTGCCGCATGCCCCGATCCTATCGACTTCCGTGCTTACACTCTTGTGAATATTTACGAAGATAAAAACGCCTATTATTATGAAAGTGATTTTAAAAAGGTGTTGCGCCCCGGACACCGCGATTACTTAGGGCACGTAAACTCTTCGCTGCGCGATATGAACTATAAAGAACTCGCTTTAGGCACAAAAAGCCGTTCAGGGCAACAGTGGGATATTTGGGAAGCAACCTACTCGCCATTAGGCGACGATGGCTACCCTCAACGGCTTTGGGATAAATACACCGGCGAAATTAACCCCCAAGTAGCAGAATATTGGCGCGAAAACTACGATTTACGCTACATTATGGAACGCGATTGGGATAAAATTGGCGCGAAACTCCAAGGCAAAATCCATATTTACTGTGGCGATATGGATAACTACTACCTCAACAATGCTGTATATCTTATGGAAGAGTTCTTAGAAAATACTAAGAACCCTTATTACGATGGGGAAGTAGCTTATGGCGATCGTGCTGAGCATTGTTGGAATGGAGACCCGGAACTTCCCAACTATCTTTCGCGCTTGCGGTACAACAGCATGTACCTGCCGAAAATCATGAAGCGCATAGAAGAATCAGCCCCTGAAGGTGCTGACCTTACCAGTTGGCGGTACTAAACTATTGTGTTGCTTTTTCCTGAGAGCCTTTCTGTTTCTTCGGATCAGAAAGGCTTTTTGGTTGAATTACCTGCGATTTTACTGTGAGGTACGCATTTAAATTGCGGCGTAGTTCAATCGCTGAAAGGTTATGCAAAATTTCGCCACGGCGCACAAACGAAAGCTGCCCGGTTTCTTCCGAAGCTACTAATACGGCAACATCGTGTTGTTCGGTAATACCAATAGCAGCACGATGGCGTAACCCAAATTGTGCAGGGATATTATCGTTTTCAGAAACGGGTAAAATACACCGAGCGGCTACAATGCGCCCTTTGTACAAAATAGCGGCACCATCGTGTAAAGGGCTATTTTTAAAAAAGATAGAGAGCAGTAAACGTTTTGAAACTACGGCATCTAGCAAATCGCCGGTTTCGGCATAAAATTGCAGGTCATCGTTGCGAGAAATCACAATGAGTGCTCCGGTGTTACTACTGCCGAGGGCTTTCATCGCTTCGATGAGTGGTGTGATGTTGAACGCATCTTTCCCATTGCCGCGGTTGCCCTTTAAGAAAGCGAGTAGCCCTAAATCGCGGAACTCAGTAGTACGTCCAATCAACAGCAAAAATTTCCGAATTTCTTGCTGAAATAAAATGATGGCAGCCAATACTCCAACCCCCATGAATTGCCCTAAAATTTCGGAAAGCAATTCCATTTCGGTTGCCTTTACTACCAAAAAAAACAGGTATAACGATAGGAACCCAAAAAAGACCTTCAGCGCGCCGCTCCCTCGCAATAGTTTGTATAAGTTGAACAACAAGACGGCAACTAACAGAATATCGAGTATATCTACCCAAGAAATTTCGAGAAACCCAATTTGCATACCTCACTAAATAATACTGTAGAACTGTGTTATTATAACGGACACACTCTAGGCGGCATTGGTGCGTAACAGAATAAAAAACTATCTTTTATGATTTTATAAAAATTAATTGCCCAAATAAACCCCCGTATTTTCTCTTTGAAATTCAGCATTACACATAAGCTCTTAAAAAAAGGCGAGGGGCTATTCAGGCAATGGCAAGCGATTATTTAAGTAAGGCTTCAATTTTTTTAGCAAGTTCGCGGTCTTTCCCCGTAACGGTGTTGCCAGCATCGTGTGTAGTGAGGTTAATTTCCACACGGTTATATACATTCGACCAGTTGGGGTGGTGGTCCATCTTTTCGGCAATAAGGGCAACTTGTGCCATAAACCCAAATGCCTCGGTGAAGTCATTAAATTCAAAAATTGCTTTTAACTGATTGTCTTCTTCTTTCCACATAATTTACAGGTTTTTAAAGTGTATTATGAACTAAAATTGAGTAACTTAAAAAGTGATAGGATAGCATTTTAAACTACTCTATTATTAAACAGCCCGACCCCACACCATTGTTTACTTAGAAGCCTTTAAAAATGGAAGAACTTGAAAATGAAATTATCCGCGATTTAACCGCTTGGGAACATTTTATCGTATGGGTTGAATCGATGCATTGGGGGTTCTACTCCATTTTTTTCTTCTTTCTTTTTTTAATAATCGTTGCTATCCGAGATGTACGCAATAAGCGGCAAACGATTAAACACAACTTCCCTGTAGTAGGGCACTTGCGCTACTTACTCGAAAAAATAGGGCCTGAGCTACGGCAGTACATTGTAGCGAATAATCGCGAAGAGTTGCCCTTCAATCGCAGCCAGCGTTCATGGATATACGCTTCCTCGAAACGTGAAAACAATTACGAGGGGTTCGGAACCGATAAAGACCTCTACAATCCCGGTCATATCTTCATCAACCCAAGTTTATTCCCATTTAGAGTTGAAGAAGGGCATATCAATTTCGAAGACCCCTTTTTCTTGCCATGTGCCAAAGTAATCGGGTTACGACACCACCGACATCGTCCGTTTCGGCCATATTCTATGGTGAATATTTCTGCCATGAGCTTTGGTTCACTTTCCGCACAAGCCGTTACGGCACTAAATAAAGGAGCCAAACTGGTTGGATGTTATCACAACACTGGCGAAGGAGGGCTTTCTCCGTACCATACCCATGGCGCCGATGTAATGTTCCACATCGGAACGGGCTACTTTGGCTGCCGTACTGAAGATGGAGACTTTTCGCTCGAAAAACTCGTTGCCCTTACACGCGAAAATCCCTTTGTGCGAGCCATTGAAATTAAGCTTTCTCAAGGAGCAAAACCTGGAAAAGGGGGCGTTTTACCCGCCGCGAAAATTACCCCAGAAATTGCTAAGATTCGAGGGGTTCCTCTCGGAAAAGATGTGATTTCTCCGGCTTACCATCGTACCTTTAAATCCATTGACGAGATGATCTCGTTTATCGAAACCATTGCAGAGGCAACGGGCTTACCCGTAGGCATCAAAGCGGCTGTAGGTAAAATGCAAATGTGGGAAGAACTTGCCGACCGAATGCTTATCCGTAACGAAGGCCCTGATTTTATCACCGTTGATGGAGGGGAAGGAGGCACCGGAGCTGCACCACATTCGTTTGCCGACCACGTGTCGCTGCCGTTTGTATATGCATTCCGGAATGTGTATCGGTTATTTGCATCAAAAGGGATAGCAAAAGATATCTTTTTTATAGCCTCAGGAAAATTGGGTTTCCCTGCCGATGCTCTTAAAGCTGTTGCAATGGGTGCCGATGCCATCCATGTTGCGCGCGAAGCTATGATGTCGATTGGGTGTATCCAGGCGCAATCGTGCCATACCAACACCTGTCCGGCAGGAGTGGCTACCCAAAATAAATGGCTCGCCTCAGGCCTCGATCCTAACAATAAGGCGGTGCGCTTTTTCCATTACATTCGTACATTTCGGAAAGAAATGCTAGAAATTACCCATGCTTGTGGTTACGAACACCCTTGCCAAATTACGATGGACGATGTAGACGTGAGCATGGGCGATAATAACCAGACTCATACCCTGCGCGAAGCATATGGGTACGATAAAGTTGTAGTTCCTTTCGAAAGTATGCAAGCTTTTAAGCAATGCGAATATTTAGGGGCAGGGCCACAAAGCATCGGCGTTACTGTATAACCGGAACCCCATTCAACAAAAAAGGCAACTGTTCTTTCCAGCTGCCTTTGTGTTTCCGATAGCCCTTTTGGGCTTTCTTTTTCTTGTTGACCACCGTTTTCTGGGTCATTTTTTTCTGAACGATTGCCCAATCGTGGCGCTCGCTCCCGGTAGTGTTTTTGGGGTTCATAATTCTGAAAAATTTGATTGAACAACTTTCTGTAAACGCATATACTCATCAAATAATTCAGGGCTGAACAGGGCGTTTGTGCTTCCAACGCTTATGCGACCACAACCACGTATGAGGCATCGCCCGAATTTCCCGTTCTAGCACAGCCGTGTGCTTTTGGGTGATTTCTCCCTCTTCGGTGTGTTTCGGTTGGGCAAAAAGTTCTTCTAGTCCAATGCGATAATGCCCGCGTTTCACCCGCCGAATGCTGGCAAATAGCACCGGGTAGTTGAGTTTTTTGGCTACCTTTTCAGTACCAATGTACACGGCAGTATCTTGCCCCAAAAAATCGACCCAATAGGCATTTTCTTTAATCGGTGTTTGGTCGGCAATCATGGCAGTAACCGAAAGCGTGTCTCGTTCTTTCACCATCAAACGGAAAATTGCATTTTTTGCTACAGGAAGCGCTCCAAAACGAGCTCGCATGTTATAAACGAAGCGGTCGAAGTGGCGATCTTGCAAAGGCTTGTACACGGCATATAGTTGGTACGGACTCGAGAGGCTCATAGCATAATTGCCCCACTCCCAATTTCCGAAATGCCCCATTGCCACAATGAGGTTTTGCCCTTGGGTATGGTATTTTTCAAATAGGGTGAGGTCGTCGAAATAACAGCGTTGCAAAAATGAACGCTGCGAAATGGTGAGCATTTTTACGGTTTCTACCAACGTATCGCAAAAGTATTCGGCAAAGTTTTTAGCAATAGCGGCGCGTTCTACCTCGGTTTTTTCCGGAAAGCTATGCGCCAAATTTTGGGCGATTACCGCTTTTCGGTAGCCAATCACTCGAAATAAAAGCCAATTCAGAAAATCAGAAATTCGGTACAACACCCAAAAGGGAAGGAGAGAAACACTGTATAAAATGGGAAGAAGGAGGTAAAAACGAAGTGCTTTCATGAGAAACCTATCAGCAGTTTTCTTGCGTAAGAAAAAAAGAATGCTCTGAAAATCAGAGGAAAACGTAATTGAAAAACCACGGTTGTTTTTCTGAACCAAATCAAGGTTGCAAAGTTAACGTTTGTACGGTTTTCCTCTTCGAGGGATTTAATTACATTGCCCGAATTCTTAACCTAAATAACACAATATGATATGAAACAATCGACTCGACACATTCTCATGGTACGCCCTGCTGCCTTTGGTTACAACGAAGTAACTGCCAAAGACAACGCTTTTCAGCACGAAAAACCGCCTCTTAATGAGTTGGTGGAAAAAAGCGGTAGTGTGCAAGAAGAAGCCCTCGCCGAGTTCGACCTCATGGTAGAAAAACTCAAAGCCGCAGGGGTAGATGTACTCGTAGCGTTCGATACGGTAGAACCTCGCAAACCCGATGCAATTTTCCCCAACAACTGGTTTACCACACACTACGATGGCAGATTGATACTCTATCCCTTGCTCGGACAAAACCGCCGCTGGGAACGGCGAAGAGGAATTTTAGATCTCATCGGAGAGGTATTTGACATTAAAGAGGAAGTAGACCTGACCTATTTTGAAGAAGAAGGACTCTACCTTGAAGGTACGGGCAGTATGATTCTCGATAAGCAAAATGCCATTTGCTATGCGGCGTTAGCCAACCGAACCGACCCCGAACCACTCCAACGTTTTAATGAACTGACCTACTACGAAATCGTTTCGTTCAATACGGTAGGACCTAACGGAAAACCGATTTATCATACTAACGTGATGATGTCGGTAGCGACTCATTTTGTGGTAGTGTGCCTTGAGTGTATCGCAACGGAAGCCGAACGAAATTATGTACGCCATAAAATTGAAAACTCAGGCAAAAAACTTATCGATATTTCCATGCAACAAGTGGAAGCGTTTTGTGGCAATGTACTCGAAGTAGAAAACGATAAAGAAGAGCTTATTTTAGTGATGTCTGAGCAAGCTTTCGAAGCATTTACTCCCGAACAAAAAGCACTAATTGAAGAAACCGACACCATTTTGCATACCCCCATTCATACGATAGAGACGTTAGGAGGCGGTGGAACGCGCTGTATGATGGCTGAAATCTATCTTGAAGAAAAGAGAAAACCGGAAAGCTCTACCCTCGCCGAAGAGATGACTCATTAAAGCAGGAGAACGCTCGGTTGAGCAGTTGTAGTAGTGCTATCATCGTATAAAAGATTAATACCCTCGTTGCCTATTCACCCAAAGCGGCGAGGGCTTTTCGTGCCGTAATGATTCGTACACTCGCTGAAAACTTTCTTTTACATCTTCCCAATCGGTTACACCAGAGTGGTGTGGGGTAATAGTAATATGCGGATTGAGCCAAAGTGGTGAATTGGCGGGCAGTGGTTCTTCTTCAAACACATCGAGTACGGCATGGGCAATGTGTTCGGCATGAATGGCTTTTAATAAATCGGGGACATCCACACTCTTTCCCCTCCCAATGTTGATAAAGAGCGCATTGCGGAATTTTTGGAAAATCTCTTCGGAGAAGAAGTAAGTAGTTTCCGGGGTGAGGGGCAACGCATTGATAACGATATCGCAATCGCTGTGCTCAAATCGCTGAAACTGTGAAAGAGCAATCACTTTATGAAAGTGAGGTGCCAACCGCCCCGATTGGTTCACCCCCACTACTTGTTTAGCAAGAGGTGCTAACATGTGGGCAATGCTTGCCCCAATAGATCCGGTTCCAAAAATCACCACTTTTTTTTGATATAAATTGGGAAGGAGTTGCTGCTCCCAATGGACTTTTTTCTGTAGTTGCGCAACGGAAGGAATCTTTTTGAGGTCGTTTAAAATATATGCCAAACAGTATTCCCCGATTTTTCGGCCCATATGCCCCGAAGTTCGGCTAATACGCACAGTAGTGGGTAAGTTTCCGAGAGCTAGGTAGCTATCTACGCCTGCTACAAAGCAATGCAGCCATTCTATGTGTGTAAGGTTGAGTCCTTTTAAAAAGTTGAAACCGGCAACAGCATTAAACTCAGGGAGGTGTTTTATGACTTCTTCTTTGGAAGAGAACGCTACGCACTTCAACTGAGCGAAGGAGTTGGCGTACTCGGCAAACTCCTGGGAGAGCCTACCATAGGTTAAAATTCGGTAATCTTTCATCCATCAGTGGGTATAAAGTAACTAACGCTGTAAAACTACTTTTTCTTTAAAAAAGATACCATCGGCATTACTGTATTTAAATAAATAGTGTGATTTTTTATGTAAAAAACTGATAACCATTATTTTGTGTGTAGGAAAGGAGTTTGATTTTCGAGCTATATAAATAATGCTCTAAAAACGAGAAACTGAGAAGCCTTATGTCTTTATGGCTAATTTCTTAGGTTTTTGCTCGCAAAGCGGAAACTCAATATAAAACGAAGTGCCTTCATCAAGCTCCGTTTCAAACCAAATAGACCCACCGGAATGTTCTATACCCCGTTTGGCTACTGCGAGCCCAATACCTGAACCGGTAGTTTTAGTAGTAAAGTTGGGCATGAAAATTTTGTTGCGTATATGCTCAGGGATACCCGTACCATTGTCTTTAATTTCTATCAAAATCCGTTGCGGATATAATGGAGTGAGCGATACTTCGAGTCTTGCTTTTTTATCTGTGGGAACTGATTGAATGCCATTGAGTAATAAATTCGTGAAAATGCGGTGCATAAGTTGCGAGTCGCCTAATACATAAAAATCTCCTTCTGGAATATCATCCATGATTTCCACCTCGCGGTGTACTTCGTGTAGGTCGAGCGTTTTCCGTAATACATTGGCAATCTCAAACTCTTCGCTAATAGGAATAGGCATTTTGGCAAACGAAGCGAATGAAGTGGCGATATCGCTTAAAATATCAACTTGCTCTAATAGCATATTAAGCGGGTGCTGCGTGCCTTCGGCACTGGCTAAGCGGCGTTGCAATTGCTGCAACGTAAGTTTCATAGGGGTTAAAGGGTTTTTTATTTCGTGGGCTACTTGCTTTGCCATTTCGCGCCATGCTGCTTCTTTTTGGCTATGAGCGAGGGCTTCTTTACTTTCTTCGAGTTTAATAATCATCTTGTTGTATTCTCCTGCAAGCAAGCCAAACTCATCGTCGGCGTGGTAGTCGAGGGGCTCGTTGTGCTCCTGGAAGGTAGTTCGTCGGATTTTTTGGGTTATGAGTCGGATTGGATGGATGAGCGATTTGGCAGAAAAATACGAAAGCACTACTAAGATGATAAACAGAAAGGTGAATACCTGCACGATGGTTGCCAGGACTTCGATAATTTGGCTTTCGAACCGCGAAGAAGCGCCAAAAAACGGAATGCCCACAATCCCCATTACTTCGCCGGTTTCGTACGATTGTATCCCAACGTAGGCAGTGTTATAATTCAGACTGCCTAGTGTTTCAGGAAGCAACATTTTGCGCTGTTTTTGTGCCACAATTCCTGCGAGTGCTTTAGGGTTTACATATTCTGAAAGCAGATTATGCTCGAAGAGGTAGTCTTGTGAAGTAACTAAGAGTTTCCCGGAACGATCGTACAGGTTAATATCTGATTGTGTGAAATCGGCGACGCTGGCTACTTCGATTAACAACTGGTCGCGCGAAATTTTCCCTTTGTTATAATCAGCAAAACTGGAAATCAAATTATCGCTTTCGCTAACATTGCGTGCTTTTTCTAAGAAGTAAAATTGCGTCTCGCGTTCGTTGGTATTATTCAAAATACTAATAGTGATAATGCTGACGATGAGTAAGGGAACAAAAAATGCTAAATTGAGGTATAGCTGCACTTTGGTGGCAAAAGTGAGGTTATAATATGCCGTCCGAGAAAGACCATACACGAAATACCCCGAAAGGATTGTGAAAATTAACAGTAGAAACAAAAAGGAAAAATTGGCTAAAATGTGCCCTCCGGGATAGATCGTAGAAGAAACTACAATTACTTGGTTTTCGCGCTTAATGCGTAAGTGATGGTACGTATCGGTTACGAGTTCGGGTAATAGAAAGCCTTTCTCGTGAATAAACTGATTGAGGAAAGTATTGTCGTAGGCAAACTCACCAAAACTATAGACCAACTCGCTATTATTATAAATGGCATAGCTGTACTCTTCGGAGAGGGTAGCATCTTTGAATTTTCGATCTACCAAAAACGGCTGATTAATACTATTGGGAATCATTCGTTTTAAGTGCAAATTCAGTACGATATGCCCTATAACACGGCGCTCTTCATCTTCGATAGGGATAAAACTGATGTACTGCTTCCGTTCTCGTTTCAGTTCGTTCGAATAGAAAATATTCTGATAATCGGTATAAAACTCTTTTTGATTAAATTGATTGTACAAAGTCTCGTATCGTTCTTCTTCATTGAAAAAAGGAGTTCCTACGCTGTTAAATAACAATATTTCTGTATTGTACTTTTCTAAGTATTCGTGCATATGCACTTTTTTAATTCGCTGCGAAATGAGCTCTTTCCGAAAAGGCAGCCCCATTACGAGTTTCTTTTGGATGAACTGATCGGATTGAATTGCTTCCATCACTTCCCGAATGTAGAGTTCTCCTAGGGTATCGCGTTTGAGTACCAATAGGTTGGCGAAGTGTTCTTTGCCGCGTATATCGCGTTCTTGTTCGAATACATAAATGCCGTAAGCTCCTAAACATGCGCCAATAATCGAACAGGTGATCAGATACAACAGCGATTTATAACCGGTGCGGTTTAAAGATTGCGGCATCCCTAAAAACATAAGTATCGAGACAAACAGGGCATTGAGGTTGAAGATTAGCAGGTCGTCGATGCCTAAGAGCAAACTTCCTGAGTAGTAGATTAAACTGCCCATAATAAAGTGCAGTGTAACATCGTACAGCGATTTGCCTAAATGCATCAGTAGCTTAGCGCTGGTATGTACTACGGCAAAATAACTGATTACCACTAGCACAAAGAGTAAAAAAGCGGCAATCCGTTCTAATTGGAAGTGTATCGATTGATTAATATCGAGCGAAATATTGCCATGAAGGTATAGCTGTTCTATTTGAAAATAGACCCAGTGGGCAGTGAAATAGGTACTAAATGCAATACAAGCCGATAAGATGCGCCGAGGTAGGCGGTTGAGCATAAAGAGTTGCCGGTAGGGGAGCCAGTGGCGAAA
>CAYMYI010000071.1:0-21123 GCA_964394585.1 uncultured Roseobacteraceae bacterium | reverse complement strand
AGCTATCGACTCCTTCAATTTTCAATAAGTTGGAACCAGCTCCCGTAATGTTTGCGCCCATGCGGTTCAGCATTCGGCATAGCTGCTGTATGTACGGCTCACAGGCGGCATTGTATAAGGTGGTTTTACCTTTGGCAAGCACAGCAGCCATAATTACGTTGGCAGTTCCGGTTACTGAAGGCTCATCTAATAATATGTATGTTCCTTTTAGGTTAGAAGCATCGATATGGTAAAAGTTGTCGGTAGCACTGTAATCGAACTTTGCTCCCAACTTTTCGAATCCGAGGAAATGGGTGTCTAACCTTCTCCTACCGATTTTATCGCCCCCGGGGCGTGGGACTTTCGCTTTGCCAAAACGCGCTAAAAGAGGCCCTAAGATCATCACAGAGCCTCGAATGGTAGCCGCCTGCTTGCGGAACTCATCGGTTTCTAAGTAAGAAGGGTCTATCTCTGAGGCATCAAAATGATAACTTCCTTCTTGAATAGCCGTTATTTTCACGCCCATACCTTCGAGTAGTTGCATGAGCTTTTGAACATCGCGGATATTCGGTAAGTTATGGATTGTAACAGTTTCGTTAGTGAGTAATACTGCACATAGGATTTGCAATGATTCGTTTTTTGCGCCTTGCGGAATGATTTCGCCTTTTAGAGGAATACCGCCTTGCACTACAAATGCATTCTTTGACTGTTCCATGAAGTTTTATTTAAGGTGGAAAGTTAAGGTAAGGACTCTTGGCAAAGATATACCAAGATTGATGCGAACGAAGGATTTCTGCAAATTCATAAATGAGATAAGCAAACGGAATTGCCAAGTATGAATCGCTGCTTTTTGATAGCAGTCTAGTGAAAGGGGGGATGTATCTGTAAACATCGTGAGAAAAATGCCCCCTGTCTAGTTAACGTGTTTATCAATCAAAAGCGAAATCTATCGATGAGTTTTCTTAGGGGATTATACAATGTGGTACGTATATTTGCTTACATAAGAGCGGATTATAAATCAATACATTCATATGAGAACAATACAATTTAGAGAGGCCTTGCGAGAGGCAATGTCAGAGGAAATGCGCAGAGATTCTTCCGTGTTTTTGATGGGTGAAGAAGTAGCAGAGTATAACGGAGCTTATAAAGTTACACAGGGTATGTTGGATGAGTTTGGCCCTGAACGCGTTATTGATACTCCCATAGCTGAGCTAGGTTTTAGTGGTATTGGCGTAGGCGCTGCGATGAATGGCCTTCGACCAATCGTAGAGTTTATGACGTTCAACTTCTCGTTAGTAGCGATTGATCAAGTGATAAATGGAGCTGCTAAAATGATGAGTATGTCAGGCGGACAGTATAATGTGCCTATCGTATTTCGTGGGCCTACCGGAAACGCCGGTCAGTTGAGTTCTCAGCATTCTCAAAACTTTGAGAACTGGTATGCAAATACGCCAGGTCTGAAAGTAATTGTGCCTTCTAACCCCAAGGATGCTAAAGGTCTCTTAAAGTCGGCAATCCGCGATGATGACCCCGTAATCTTCATGGAATCTGAGTTGATGTATGGCGATAAAGGAGAAGTTCCCGAGAGCGAATATATTATTCCGATTGGGCAAGCAGAGGTAACGCGGCAAGGCTCTGATGTAACACTGATTTCATTTGGTAAGATGATGAAAGTAGTGAATGAAGCCGCACAGGAATTAGCAAAAGACGGGGTTTCAGCCGAAGTAATTGACTTGAAAACGGTAAGACCTATTGATTATGCCACATTATTTGAGTCTGTAAAGAAGACAAATCGTGTAGTGATTGTAGAAGAAGCTTGGCCACTTTCTTCTATTTCAACAGATTTAGCGTTCCAAATTCAACGAAATGCTTTTGACTTCCTCGATGCTCCTGTGTTGCGTGTAAACAGTAAAGATTTGCCCCTCCCTTACGCACCTACTCTTATCGAAGAGGTTTTACCAAATGTAAAGCGAACGATTGAGGCGGTCAACACGGTAATGTATAGATAAATAGCTTGAAGAAAATAAATCATGAAAAGCGCTCTTTCTCAATAGGAAAGAGCGCTTTTTTTATAGTTGAGCATCTTGAAAAAGAGAGGCTAACGCATCGGCATCTTTTGGTTGCATTCTGCCGGCGAGTACTAAACGAAGCTGCCGGCGGCGAAGAGCGCTTTCGTACAATTGTTTCTCTTCGTCTGTTTCAGGAGTTAGTTCCGGGACATTAATAGGCTTGCCCGTTTGGTCTACTGCTACAAATGTGAAGAAGGCTTCGTTCGTAGCTGTTTTTTTTCCGGCAGGGATATTTTCGGAAAATACTCGAATGTATACTTCCATAGAAGAATTGAACGCCCGTGTTACTTGTGCTTTTAGCGTTACCACTTCTCCAAGGGCAATCGGTTGGGCAAACGAAATGTTATCTACAGAAGCGGTAACCACTACTCTGCCTGAATGGCGTTGAGCGGAAATGGCAGATACCACATCCATTAGATACATCAACCTGCCACCCATTAAGTTGTTCAAGGTATTGGTATCGTTCGGAAGCACCATTTCCGAAGTAACCACCATAGAGTCTGTAGGATGTTTGGGGGGAATCATAAATATATGTTTAGTTTAAATGATGAAATGAGCTAACGTTTCCAGCCCTGTTCACCAATGAGTTTTACAAAGTTAAATAGTCCATGCTCTTCTTTTTGAAGTTGCTTCTCGCTAAGCCTTCGGATACGAATCATTTTTTGCTGGTATTCATCTCCTACCGGCATTACCAGCATACCCCCTATAGCAAGTTGTTCAATTAAACTTTTGGGAATACTCGGAGCACTTGCCGTTACAATCACTTTATGAAATGGCGCCTTAGTAGCATATCCTTTTGTACCGTCGCCTAAAATCATATGGCACGAATAGTTGAGCTGCTGTAATAGCTTTCTGGCTCTATGATGTAAAGTTTCGTTGCGCTCGATGGTATAAAGTTCTGCTCCCATTTCCACGAGAACTGCCGCCTGATAGCCCGAACCGGTTCCTACCTCTAGCACTTTTTCGCCGGGCTGTATCTGTAGCAAAGCGGTTTGAAAAGCTACTGTATACGGTTGAGAAATGGTTTGTCCCTCCCCAATGGAGAAAGGCTTATCTTGATAAGCATGCTGCCCAAAAGCGCTATCCATAAATAGATGCCTTGGTATTTTACTCAATGCATTGAGGACGGCATTATCGCGGATGCCCTTCTTTCTGATTGAAGCCACGAGTTGTCGGCGTAATCCGAGGTGTTTATAATTATCTTCCAAAAATGATTAAGCTAAAGAAATGATGGATGAATTTAGCCAAAATATAAACGAGGTGCAGAAAAATGTAATTAAGTGAATAAATTCTTTGAGAGTCTTGCCTAACCGAGGGCTGCATAAGTAAGTATATGTCTAAAATTTGTTGCTTCTCGGCGGGTATTGCTTCAATAATGTAATCTGGAAAGTCTTGAGCCTATTACGGCTCGGCATGAAAGTACACACGAATACACCTTAAGTCAGAGCAAGTTCCCATTTTAATAAAACATGAAATAGCCGTCGTATGGCGCCCCTCATAGCCTTTTATGAGTTGTAAACGCAAGTTCCCATTTTATTGCATGATAACTTTTTGAATTTTATCGAAAAAAAGTAAATGTTATCACGAGTTTTCGCATTTGTTGTCAGTAAGTGGGGTGGTGGTGTAAGAGACATGCGCTTCCAATCTTTCTTTGGTAAAAGATGCGAGGTGTTCGTACCAAGGAATCCTTCGCCAATCTTAATACTTTGGTATATGCACGGGAGACTTTTCGGAACTTTCTAACAAGTCTACTAACAGCTCGATAATTCAAGATAGTTTGTTTTAGAGTTCTTTCATGTTACTAAAGTATTACATACCTTTGCACTCTCAAAAAAGGTCGCGTGGCCGAGAGGCTAGGCAGAGGTCTGCAAAACCTTTTACAGCGGTTCGAATCCGCTCGCGACCTCCATTAACAAAACCGTCCCTCATTTTGTCTATTTGACGAAATGAGGTTTTTTTATTTTAACGGCTTCCTCAAACCATTGGAGTAATTTAGATAAATTCTAAATAAAAACCTTTTCTTATGAAAACGCTTTATTTAACTAGTATTCAGGCATATAGTGGATTAAAATTTTGAGAGTTAGATTTTCAGTTGATTTGATGAATGGTCTATGTTTGATAAGAAAGCGTTGCATATTACATTTGTTTCGATGTGAATAATTGATAAATCACGCAAACTAAAAACTAACTTATATGAATCTCTGCGGAAGGTTTATTGGTCAAGCGACCATTCTTTTTCTTAGTGTTATGTTGAGCGTTTCTTTATATGCTCAAGATGCTGCAACTTCTGATAGCACAGCGACAGTAGCAGCGGACAATGCCTCGGCAACTAGTGCGTCTGACACAGGCTTATCTACCGACCCCTCAGTAATTTCCCAAGGACAGCAAATTTTCAGTGGAAACTGTGCACAGTGCCACGCAGTACACGAAAAAGTGGTAGGCCCTGCACTAGCGAATGTTTGGGAACGTCGTGAAATTCCTTGGTTAGTTAACTTCATCAAATACCCGCAAAAAGTTATTGAAAGCGGCGATGAGTATGCTGTTGCTCTTTATGAAGAGTATAAACAATATATGCCTAACCACGATTTTCTTTCAGATGAGGAAATCCTGTCTATATTGGCATATGTGCAAGATGAAACGATTAAAGGTCCTCCACAGCCCACAGTAGCTGTAGCTGCAGGGGGAGGAGAAACCGCGGCAGCAGCCGGTGGGATTAGTAACAATTTATTGTTTGCGATTATAGGTGGGTTATTAGTGTTGTTGCTTGTATTGGTAATCACTCTGTTCTTGTTAGCTTCGGTTCTCACGAAGTTTTTAGCAAAAGATGATAAACTCACAGAAGAAGATAAAGAGTTCTTGAATCAGCGTTTCCAACTAGGAGCGGTGTTTAAAAGCCCTGCATTCTTAGGCATCTTAACTTTCGTATTTATAGCAGTTGCTGCAAAAGCTACAGTGGATGGCTTATTTTCAATAGGTGTACAACAAGGATATGCCCCCGAGCAGCCCATTAAGTTCTCACACAAGTTGCACGCGGGTTATTACGAAATTGATTGTAAATATTGCCACACTGGTGTAGAAAAGAGCAAAAGTGCTAATATTCCTTCTGCAAATATTTGTATGAACTGCCATAATTCTATACGCCAAGAATCTCCAGAAATTCAAAAGATTTACGCGGCAATTGAAAACGATGAACCTATCCAATGGGTACGTATTCATAATTTGCCGGATTTAGCTTATTTCAATCATGCACAGCACGTAAAAGTGGGTGGTCTTGAGTGCGAGAGCTGCCATGGCGAGATTCAAGAAATGGAGGTCGTTCAACAGCACTCTTTATTAACGATGGGCTGGTGTATTGACTGCCATAGACAAACCGAGGTAAATACTAAAGATAATGGATATTACACGAAACTTGTTGAGCTACACTCTGAAACGAGCAAGTCTCCTATGGTTGTAGAAGATATTGGTGGATTAGAGTGTGCCAAGTGCCATTATTAATTAAAAAATTACATTAGTTTCTGAATACTACTGATTTATAGATAGAAGTTATGGGCAAAAAAGTTTATTGGAAAGGAGTCGATCAATTGACTAACGACCCTGAGTTTATAAAAAATGCTAGTAAAGAGTTCCCTCAGGAATTACCTATTGAAGACGCCTTTGGCGATAATACAGATGCAGCGAAAAGTAATCGGCGCGATTTCTTAAAGCTAATGGGTTTTAGTGTGGCAGCGGTTTCTTTAGCAGCTTGCGACGCACCGGTAAAAAAGGCAATTCCTTATTTGAATAAGCCAGAAGAGATTGATCCGGGCATTCCAAATTTTTATGCTTCTACCTATGTAGATGGTAGCGACTATTGCCCTATTGTAGTGAAAACCAGAGAAGGCCGCCCTATATTTGTACAAGGAAACTCTTTCTCTTCTTTAACAAAAGGTGGAACCAGTCCGCGGGTGAATGCTTCAGTGATGTCATTGTATGACACTGAGAAGGTTAAATACCCCACTAAGAACGGGGAACAAATAGATTGGCAAACGCTAGATGGAGAAATTTCTGCTGCGCTAGCGAGTGCTTCTAACATTCGTATTGTAACTAATACAGTGTTAAGCCCTTCTATGAAGCGGGTATTACGGAAATTTGTAGCGCAATATTCGTCAACCAAAGTTATTACTTACGATCAGGATTCCTCTTCGGCTATCTTAGAGGCAAACCAAAAAATGTTTGGGAAGGCGGTGATTCCTTCATACAAATTTGGAAAGGCAAAAACAGTAGTAAGTTTCGGTGCTGACTTTTTAGGTTCTTGGATTTCAGGGGTAGAGTATGCTGCTCATTTCGGAGAAACGCGAAAAGTAGGGAAGGATAAAAAAGAAATGTCTCAACACTTTCAGTTTGAGGCGATTATGTCATTGACAGGAGCTAATGCAGATTACCGCACACCGATTCGCCCTTCGCAAGAAGGGTTAGCCGTTGCGAAACTGTATAATCTTATTGCGGCGAAAGTTGGCGGTACTTCCATTTCCACTTCGGACATTGAAATAGCCAACTTAGAAAAAGCAGCGGATGCTTTAGTTGCCTCTTCGGGAAGTTCTTTAGTAGTAAGTGGTTCAAATGATGTAGCAGTTCAACTCTTAATCAATGGTATAAATACAATGCTGAAAAGCTATGGTAATACTATTGATTTGGAGCGCCCTTCATACCAAAAACAAGGAGTTGATTCATCGATGAATCAATTAGTAGATGATTTGGCATCGGGGTCGGTAGACGCTGTCATTTTCTATAATTGTAACCCTGTGTATGATTATGCCCGTGGTGCTGAAATTGCAACAGCTTTACCTAATGTAGCTTTAACGATTGCAACGGCGGATCGTCTTGATGAAACAGCCTCCCTATGTACATACAATTGCCCTGATAGTCATTTTTTAGAGTCTTGGAATGACTATGAGCCTGTAAAAGGAGTTTTTAGTTTGGGGCAACCCACCATAAACCCAATTTTCGATACTCGTCAAGTACCACAGTCGCTTCTAACATGGTCTGGGGATTCAGTTGAGTATGCAGATTTCATCAAAGAATATTGGAAAGAAACTCTTTTCCCAATGCAGAGCAAAGAGTCTTCTTTTGAGGCTTTTTGGTTTAGAAGCTTACACGATGGTGTTTTTGAGCCGAGCACAGTTGCCAACTTTGTAAGTGAGCATGAAAAACCAATGATAGCCACTCTTTCTTCGGATAGTGAGAGTGCAGAGGTTTCAGGAGAGTCTATCACTGCAGGTGTGGTTGCTTCTGAGAACAGTGAACCTACCGTGAGTAGCAATTCGGTAGACTTCAATGCAGTAGCTAACGAAGTAGCAAGCCGATATAAAGCGGATAATACTGAAATGGAATTTGTTGCCTATTTCTCAAACGTAATGGGGTGGGGTACACAGGCAAATAATCCAATTCTTCAAGAAACGCCTGACCCAATCTCAAAAGCATGTTGGGGGAATTATATTGCGGTTACTCAGAAAACGGCTTCAGATCCTACCTTTAATTTTAAGCGAGTAGAAACAAAAGTTTCCGTTGCTAAGCTTACTGTGAATGGTGTTGAATGCGAATTACCCGTAGTAATTCAGCCCGGACAGGCAGAGGGTGTTGTGGCAGTAATGATGGGGTATGGAAGAAATCCAGAAAAGTCGGGTAAGGTTGCCAAGGAAGCAGGTGGATTCAACGCTATAAAATTACTAAGTCAGCCAGGAACCTATCAAGTTACTACAGGTGTGGCGTTGGCAAATACCGGTAAGATGGACAATCTTGCCTTGATCCAAACGCAGGAAACTGCGATGGGGCGTGAAACTATAATCCAGGAAACGACCTTGCCTGAATACAAGAAAAACCCAAAAGCAAGCAGATTTGACCCAAAAATTACAGGATACCGTGGTGAAGAAACACCTGGTGATATTTCATTATGGGATATCCAAAATGATGGGTATGGGGAAAAAGAGCGACGGAAAGGCGAAGAGAAAAAGATGTTAAATCCTGATTCGTGGAACAATCGTTTGGGAAGAAAAGCCGATATACATGCTTACCCTAACCATCATTGGGGCATGTCAATTGATTTGAACTCTTGCAATGGCTGTTCTGCTTGTATCGTAGCTTGTAATGTAGAGAACAATGTCCCTGTTGTTGGGAAGAAGGAAGTAATCATGCGCAGGGAAATGCATTGGTTACGTATCGATCGATACTACAGTTCTACTAAAAATGCAACATCGTACAAAGAACTTGCGCAAGTGGTTGAAAATCCTGAAGTTGTTTTCCAGCCTATGATGTGCCAGCACTGTAATAATGCTCCATGTGAAACTGTTTGCCCTGTTGCTGCCACAACCCATAGTTCAGAAGGATTGAACCAGATGACTTATAACCGTTGTGTAGGAACAAAATATTGTGCAAATAACTGCCCTTATAAAGTACGCCGATTCAATTGGTTTAAGTACCATACAAATAAAGAGTTTGATTACCACATGAATAACGATTTGGGCAGAATGGTACTAAATCCTGATGTAACGGTACGTTCAAGAGGGGTGATGGAAAAATGCTCGCTATGTGTACAACGGATTCAAGAAGGAAAGCTGAAAGCAAGACGTGAAGGCAGACCTTTACGCGACGGAGATGCAAGTACTGCCTGTGCGAATGCTTGCCCTACGAATGCCATCACTTTTGGCGATTTGAACGATACAAAAAGCAATGTACGCACACTCTTGGAAAATGAGCTTGAAGAAAGAGCGTATACTGTACTAGAAGAAATCAATACTAGTCCTAACATATGGTACTTAGCCAAGGTGAGAAATAAATCAGAAGCGGAAGCCTAAAATTATACTAACATCCCAAAAATTAATAGTTATGCAAGTTGTCAGTCAAGTAAGAGAACCTCTTATAACCGGAGGAAAGACCTATAAAGACATTACGAATGACATCAGTCGACATGTAGAAGCAGCGCCTAACAAATCGTGGTTGGCGGTTGTAGGTATCTCCCTGCTCCTGTTAGTTTCAGGAGGCTATTTCATGGCAGACATGTTATGGAATGGGATTGGTCGATGGGGGCTCAACAAAACCGTAGGTTGGGCATGGGACATTACCAATTTCGTTTGGTGGGTAGGTATTGGTCATGCCGGAACACTCATTTCAGCGATTCTTTTGTTGTTCCGCCAAAAATGGAGAACATCCATTAACCGCGCTGCGGAGGCGATGACAATTTTTGCTGTAATTTGTGCGGCTGTTTGGCCAATTGTACACATGGGGCGACCTTGGTTAGGAGCATATTGGGCATTACCCCTTCCCAATACATTTGGATCATTATGGGTAAATTTCAATTCGCCGCTTCTTTGGGATGTTTTTGCAATCAGTACTTATTTTTCTGTTTCTTTGGTTTTTTGGTTTATAGGTTTAATTCCTGATTTTGCAACCATTCGAGATCGGGCTACTTCAAAGTTTCCTCGATTAATCTATGGAATGTTGAGTTTTGGGTTTGATGGGTCTGCGAAAACTTGGATGCATTATGAATCTGTATCGCTGATTCTAGCCGGTTTATCCACGCCACTAGTACTTTCAGTACATACCATTGTAAGTTTTGACTTTGCTACGTCGGTAATTCCAGGATGGCATACGACCATTTTCCCTCCATACTTCGTTGCAGGAGCTATTTTTTCAGGGTTTGCTATGGTATTGACTTTGATGCTAATTACTAGACATGTCTATAAACTAAAGGATTACATTACAATGGAGCATATCGAAATGATGAATATTATCATTTTGGTAACAGGTTCTATTGTGGGTATAGCCTATATCACTGAGTTTTTCATTGCATGGTATTCAGGGGTACAGTATGAGCAATATGCATTTGTCAATAGAATGACAGGGCCTTATTGGTGGGCTTATTGGTCAATGATGACATGTAATGTGATTTCGCCACAACTTTTCTACATCAAGAAAATACGTACGAGTATTGCATGGACATTTTTCTTGTCTATTGTGGTAAACATTGGTATGTGGTTCGAACGCTTTGTAATTATTGTAACTTCTTTGCACCGCGATTACCTTCCATCAAGCTGGGCATATTTCTCTCCGACGATTTATGATATTATGTGTTATGTGTTCACTTTTGGATTGTTCTTTACCTTCTTCTTCTTGTTTGCTAAGTTTTTCCCTGTGATTAATATGGCAGAAGTAAAAGCTGTACTGAAAGATTCTGATACGAAAGTATATAAAGGTCGGATGACTATTTCTGACGAATTTGTTCCTAAAGAAGATAGAGTGAAAGAGGTCGAATCAGTTTAAATAGAAATATTGAAGATTTAGTTGACATGGAAAAGAATAAACATTTTATCGTTGGTATTTTTAACGACCATGATATTCTGCTAAGTGCTGTAAAGAAAATACGCACCGAAGGGGTGAATATATATGAAGTCTTCTCTCCATATCCGGTTCACCATTTAGAACATGCCTTGGGGTATACAAGATCAAGAATGCCCGTAGCAGCTTTCTTCTTCGGTTTGACTGGAACTACCTGTGCCATACTGATGCAGGTACTTATGATGGGGGTTGATTGGCCAATGATTATTGGAGGAAAATCTTTTATTGCTGTGCCCGATTTTGTCCCGGTTAGTTTTGAAATGACAGTGCTATTCTCGGCTTTTGGGATGGTAGGCACTTTTTTATTTACGCGCGATTTAAAACCGTATAAAGTACCTCGAATTTTTGATAGAAGAAGCACAGATGATAAACACGTAATGGCTATTGATATTGCTGATAATACCAAGTCGGTAGAGGATATTAAGGAACTTCTAACGAGTGTAAATGCAGAAGAAGTTTATAATAAAGATTTCACAGACGAGGAAAACAAAGGGTCTTTCATTTCTTATGTGATTGACTTATTTACGAATGGGGTTACAAGTTCAAGCAGACAACTAAACTAATTTCGAAAATGCGACACATATACAATTCACTTTATATAGCTCTATTTGTATCGGCTTTATTTTCATGTAGGGCTGATGGAGAAAACCCTGGTGTTGAGTATGCGCCTCAAATGTATCACTCCATCCCTTATGAACCTTTAACTCAAATTACACAGGAAGGTATTCCATCCGGAATCATTTCATCTCGGTATTATATGACCAACTCATTGCCATACAATGATTATGATGGAAAGAAGCCAATGAATGCGATGAAGCCTGTCGAAGGTACGGTAGCGCGTCAGAATTTTGTTTCTGTTACTGGTACAAGCTTGCCTACTAAAGATCAGCCGCTTTTCTACTATGATATACACAAAGATAGCATCGATTTAGCTGCTAGAATATTAGAAAACCCACTCCCTGAAACAGAAGAGATATTAGCGGAAGGTAAACATTTATACATAGGTTTTTGCGCTCCTTGCCATGGCGAAAAAGGGGACGGGCAAGGTAAAGTTGGAGTAGTGTATAAAGGTGTCCCTAACTACTCAGCAGGTAGATATGCTACTTTATCAGAAGGTCATATATTCCATACCATTACACATGGAAAGGGGAGAATGTGGGCTCATAAATCACAGCTTAGCCCTGAAGAGCGTTGGAAGGTAGTGCGTTATGTACAACAGCTTCAGAAAGGCGGAAAATAAAATGATGAACTAGAGATTTAATCAAGGATTAAAAGATACAAAGTAAGATGGCTACAGAAACAAAGCACGTCAATTTAGAAGAGCG
The DNA here is from genome assembly GCA_964394585.1 of uncultured Roseobacteraceae bacterium. Classification (GTDB taxonomy): domain Bacteria; phylum Bacteroidota; class Bacteroidia; order Cytophagales; family Flammeovirgaceae; genus CAYUJH01. The sequence continues at coordinate 9,380 of CAYMYI010000071.1, read as the reverse complement.
TTTTGAATTTAGCGCTGGGTTAAAAAAGTCCATTTTTATTGTTCTGGGACTAGGAGTTTTATTTTTTGTTATAGGACTTATATCCGCAATCTCTGGGGGTGGGCATGATGCACACGCTATATTAGACTCTGCATCGGATACGAGCCTAGCATCTGTAAATGAAGCAGGAGCAGAAGGAGGGCATGGGCCTAACTGGTTGACTCGTCTTTATGCAAACCTATGGATCAATAATGTATATTTTACGGGGTTAGCCATTATTGGAGTTTTCTTTTTCGCTATTCAATATGTAGCTAATGCAGGCTGGTCATCAAGCATCATTCGAGTGATGATTGCTTTTGGGCGCTTTTTACCTATTGCAGCAGTGTTAATGATTGTCGTGTTCTTTTTCGGAAATCATGATTTATTTCACTGGACACATGATTACTTATATAATGAATACTTAGAAGATGGTGTAACACCCAATCCTGAGTATGATGCAATCATTGCAGGAAAGCAAGGGTTTTTAAACCTTCCTTTCTATTGGGGGCGAATGATATTCTTTTTTAGTGTTTGGATTCTATTTGCCTTCTTTTTGAAAAGAGAAGCCTTGAATGAAGATAATGTAGGTGGAACAAGACCTTTTAGAAAACTCGTGCGCATTTCCGCAGCATTCCTTATTTTCTTTGGTTTAAGCTCTTCTGTGTCAGCATGGGATTGGATTATGTCAATCGACACCCACTGGTTTAGTACCATGTTTGGCTGGTATGTTTTCGCGAGTTGGTTCGTATCCGGTCTATCAGCTATTACTTTGGTAGTGATTATCCTAAAAGATATGGGATATCTTTCTATGGTCAATGAAAATCATCTACATGATTTAGGAAAGTTTGTATTTGGATTTAGCATATTTTGGACATACATATGGTTTTCTCAGTTTCTGTTAATTTATTATGCGAATATCCCTGAAGAAACTATTTATTTCTTTGAGAGGCTTAGTAATGATGTTTATTCTAAAATAATTTTCATGAACCTCTTCTTGAATTTCTTCTTTCCCTTCCTAGTACTCATGACAAGAGATTCAAAACGTAAAACAATTATTTTAAAAATTGTATGTACAGTGGTTCTAGTTGGTCATTGGTTTGATTTCTTCTTGATGATTACCCCTGGGACTATGAAAGATGCTGGTACGTTCGGCTTCTTTGAACTTGGCTTAGCGATGATATATTTAGGGACATTTGCTTTCGTATTATTTAGTGGGTTGACCAAGTTTAATTTGATTCCCAAAAATCATCCTATGATTCAAGAGTCAATCTATCATACCACCTAATTATTCGGATGTTTTTTTAAACCTTCTCTTTTCACACTAGGTTCACTCAATAAACAAACAAGAATTTAAAAATATGACTATTGTATTATTATCTATAGGCTTGGTATTACTAGTGGCTGTTCTCGGCCTAGTATATAGGGTAATTACATTGGTAAGTATTGCTAAGGGTAGTGATAGGGCTAGGGTAAGCACTAGTAACAAGGTGAATGCAATTTTATTCCCCTTAATGTTTATTTTGGGCTTCGGTGCTATCTTTTGGTATTCAGGAATAGCGCAAGAGTATTTCCTCCCCGAAGCAGCTTCTGAGCATGGCAAAGTAACAGATAAGTTATTTTGGATTACTATGGGTGTCATTTTCTTCGCTTTTTTTGTAACGCACGTATTGTTATTTTTCTTCCCTTTCACATATCAGTATGGCGAACATCGGAAGGCTAAATTTTACCCTCATAATGATCGACTTGAATTAATTTGGACGATTATACCCGCTGTCGTTATGACGGTATTGGTAATTTCTGGCTGGAAAGTTTGGACAGATATTACGGGTCCCGCCCCTGAAGATAAAGTTGAATTAGAAATTATGGGTAAGCAGTTTAACTGGCAAGTTAGATATCCAGGGAAAGACGGCAGGTTAGGGGTATATGATTTCAGAAAAATAGATGCAACTAATTCAATGGGAGTTGATTTCACGGATCCCAATAGTATGGATGATTTTATGCCTCGTGAAATTCATATTCCGAAAGGACGTCCGGTACTTTTAAATATTCGTTCTCGAGATGTTTTACATAGTGTTTTCTTGCCACATTTTAGAGCTAAAATGGATGCTGTACCGGGGATGCCAACACAATTTTGGTTTACTCCAACCAAAACCACTGAAGAGATGCGTCAAGAGCTAGGTAATCCTGAATTCAACTATGAATTAGCTTGTACAGAAGTCTGTGGTAATGGTCATTTTGCTATGAAATTCATCGTGGTGGTGGATGAACCCGAAGAATTTGAAAAGTGGTATAGCGAGCAAGAATCATGGGCTAGTAAAAATCAAGACTATTTAGCTTCGAAAGGCATTCATTATAATAGTCAGAATATTGCCTATAATGTAAATACCGATAAATAGAATAACTCCTTTACACTAAAAAAATAAAGAATTATGTCAACAGTAGATATTGACATTAAGCATGTCACTCACGAAGATGGTCATCATGATGATCATCACTCTGAAAACTTTGTTACAAAGTATCTTTTCACCACAGACCATAAAATGATTGCCAAGCAATTCTTGATTTCAGGAATGTTTTGGGCATTTATGGGTGGTATGTTATCGCTGATTTTCCGTTTACAACTAGGGTTTCCTGAAGCTAAGTTGGAGTTCTTACGCCCTATCTTAGGGGGATGGATTACTGAAGCAGGAAAACTTGATCAGAACTTTTACCTTGCAGCGGTAACAATGCATGGTACAATCATGGTGTTCTTTGTATTGACTGCTGGGTTAAGTGGTACATTCAGTAATTTCTTGATTCCATTGCAAATTGGTGCTAGAGACATGGCATCAGGATTTATGAACATGCTTTCTTATTGGTTTTTCTTCCTTTCAAGTGTGGTCATGTTCGTTTCTTTATTTATTGAAACAGGCCCTGCATCGGGTGGTTGGGTAGTATATCCTCCATTAAGTGCTCTACCTAAGGCTATGCCTGGTTCAGGTTTAGGAATGACGCTTTGGCTTGTTAGTATGTCTCTTTTCATTGTTTCTAGTTTATTGGGAGGAATTAACTACATCGCTACCGTTATCAATTTAAGAACAGAGGGAATGTCTTTCTCAAAACTCCCTCTAACAATCTGGGCATTTTTCATAACGGCAATTATTGGATTGTTATCTTTCCCTGTTTTGTTTTCTGCAGCACTTTTATTGGTATTTGATAGAAGTTTTGGTACAAGCTTCTATTTATCAGAGATATATATTGATGGACAGGCTCTACCTAACGTAGGTGGTAGCCCTGTATTGTATCAGCACTTATTTTGGTTTTTAGGACACCCTGAGGTATACATTGTTTTACTGCCGGCTCTTGGTATCACCTCTGAAATCATTGCTACAAACTCACGTAAGCCAATTTTTGGTTACAGAGCTATGGTAGGTTCTCTTTTAGGTATTGCGGTATTATCATTTATAGTTTGGGCACACCATATGTTTGTGTCAGGAATGAACCCGTTCTTAGGTTCTGTATTCATGTTCTTAACTTTAATCATTGCAGTACCTTCAGCGGTTAAGGCATTTAATTATATTGCCACGCTTTGGAAGGGTAATATTGTATTTACCCCTGCCATGTTGTTTTCTATCGGATTGGTTTCTTTATTCATATCTGGCGGATTAACAGGTATAATTTTAGGAAATTCAGCCTTAGATATACAGCTGCATGATACGTATTTTGTAGTTGCTCACTTCCACTTGGTGATGGGTAGCGCTTCTTTCTTCGGAATGATGGCGGGTGTGTATCATTGGTTCCCTAAAATGTTCGGAAGAATGATGAACGACAAATTGGGTTATATACACTTTTGGATGACCTTCGTAGGAGCTTATTTAGTGTTTTTCCCAATGCATTACGTAGGTATTGCCGGTTTCCCTAGAAGGTACTATTCTTTCACCAATTTTGATGCGTTCAGTACGTTCACTGATTTGAATATGTTAATCAGTATCGCAGCAATCATTACAGTATTTGCTCAATTTATATTTGTCTTTAATTTCTTCTACAGCATGTACAAAGGCAAAATTGCACCATTGAATCCTTGGAAATCTAATACATTGGAGTGGACTACACCAAGAAATCCGGGGCACGGCAATTGGCCGGGGGCAATTCCTACGGTATATCGTTGGCCTTATGATTACAGCAAGCCTGGTGCTGAAGATGATTTTATACCTCAAACAGTGCCTTTTAATGAAACACAGTCTTCGAACCTACCGGGCGAAAAACGACTTGTTGAGAAAGAGGCTTAAACCTGAAAAGATAGTTAGTATTTAGAGTATGTAAAACCTGGTAGAAGTAATTTCTATCAGGTTTTGCACTTTACAGAAGGACAGCATTTCATTTTAGATATGCTATCTGCTTTTTTATTTCTGCTCTAGTTTGTCAATTAGCGACTGTGATATTCCATTGCTTGAGAATCCGCCATCATGCATTAAGTTTTGCATAGTTACTTTTCTTGTAAGATCTGAAAATAGCGTAATAATGTATTGGGCACATTCTTCTGCAGTGGCATTACCGAGCGGCGATAACATTTCGGCATATTCTAAGAACACATTAAACCCTTCGATTCCTGTACCGGCAGTAGTAGGGGTGGGCGATTGGGAGATTGTATTGACTCTCACTTTTTTGAGTTCTCCGAGTCGTTGTCCGTAACTACGAGCAATCGATTCTAAAACAGCTTTAGCTTGTGCCATATCGCTGTAATCGGGGTAAGTTCTTTGGGCAGCGATGTAGGAAAGGGCAACAACAGAACCCCACTCATTTAGAATATCCATCTTTTCAGCTACTTGCATCATCTTATGGAATGATAGAGCAGATATATCCAATGTTTTTTGAAACCAATCATAGTTTAAATCGCCATAGTCCTTTTTTTTACGCACATTAGGACTCATACCGATGGAATGCAATATAAAATCAATCTTTCCGCCAAGGTGTTGAGTAGCTTCCTGGTATAAGCGCTCAATATCTTCTAACGATGTGGCGTCTGCGCCAACAACAATAGTATTACATTCGCTTGCAAGCTCTTGAATTTTACCCATTCGAAGGGCTACAGGAGCATTGCTTAAAATGAACTCAGCGCCTTCTTCTTTAGCTTTAAGAGCCGTTTGCCAAGCAATTGAATTTTCATCAAGTGCGCCAGTAATAATACCACGCTTCCCTTTTAATAGATTATATGCCATATAATGCAATGATTTTAGTGATAAATAGCGCAAAGTAAGTAAAATTTACTAGCTACTAAAGTAAGCCTAACTCTGAAATAATAGAATGACAGCGTTCCTATCAAAATTAAGGCGAGGATGCATGTTTAATGGAAATGTAACTACTGAATACATACATTGTGGAGCGTATTTTTCTCACTTTAAAGTAAAAGAAATGCCCTGTGTGTTATGTTATTAGATGGGCGTAATTGTAAACTTCCTATGAATAATTTTGTGGATAACTCAACACTTGTTGAAATTTGCCGTATCTCGTATGAGATTGCAAAGTAAAAACGTTAAATCTGAAGCTAACCTATGGCACTCTGACGAATAAGAAATAGAGGAGGCTTCAAGGTTGGTAGGTATTTTGTTACATAAAACTTTGGTACAAAACTGTGAAATAGCAGTTCTTCTGAAATGAACTTTAGCGATCTTACTGATAAAGCATTCAAAATAATATTCTGATATATGAATACTTCTACATTGAACAAGCGCACACTACGCACTATCATTTTGCTTTTTGGAATTCTGCTTTTTGGAGCAAGCGGTACTGTTTTGGGACAAACATGGACAGGAGCAGTAGATAATAACTGGGATACCCCTGGAAACTGGACACCTGCTGGTGTACCCGGAGCTGGAGATAATGTTACCATAGATGGGGCAGTTGACCTGGATATTAATGTACCTGTTAATATAGGTTCAATCACTATAGCAGGTACCTATACAGGAGTGATAACTCAACTTGCAGGGCAGTCTATTCAGTTATCAGATCCTATCGGTTTTGTTCAAAATGGAGGAACCTTTAATGGAGGGGATTCAGATATCACTATTGGAGGCGATGGAAACTTTACACTAAACGGAGGCATGTTCACCTCAACCTCTGCGAATTTGAGTGTTGAAGGTGATTTTGCTAATACGGGTACTTTTAATGCAAATGGTGGAACAGTAACCTTTACAGGTGGAACAGGTAATTCCAATATAAGTGGCGTAACAACCTTTAATGCCTTGGTCATAGATAAGAATAATGTAAACTCTACGGCTGGAGGTACACAAATTACAGCGACTACAACCAATATAGCTTCCGGTCGCTTGCGGCTCACAAACATCAATGCGGCCTCTAACTTAGGAGCAGTTACAGGGGCTGGAGGTACACGCCTTGAAATTAATGGGGGAAACTTAGGTGTGAATTGGGATAATCTCGGAGATTTTTCAGCTTATATGGGATCAGCTGGAACGTTTGTTTCTTACATTGGTGGAGGTACCTACGATATCCCTGTACAAGTAGATGGTACAGGTTATCAAAACCTTAATGTGGAAGATGGTGGTATAAAATCATTTGCAGCTGGTGCTGGAGCTGTATCAGTTGGAGGTAATCTTACAATTTTCACAAATACTACTTTAGATATTAATGATAATATTGTTACTCCTAGTGGTCCAAGTACTGTAATTTTTAATACGGCTACTTCTACTCTTAGAACATCTGGAGCTAATAATTTTAACGCAATCGCTACTGTAAATCCAACGTTTGGGCAAGGTGTTATAGAATTTGATGGTACAATAGCGCAGGATGTGCCAAATGCTACTATTTTCAATAATCTAGTCTTAACGAATGGAGGGGCTGCTAATCCTAAGCAGTTAACAGGCAATATTGGTGTTGGTGGTACTGTTACCATTAATTCTAATACTACATTAGATTTACAAACTAACGCTATTAATTTTGCGGCGGCAGCACCCCCAAGGTTTACTTTTACCGATGCTACTTCTATTCTTGAAGTAGGAAGCACAGGTAATTTCCCATTTGCCAACATGGAAAACGCATTTACAGAAGGAACTGTAATTCTTGATGGAGGTGGAGGCCAAGATTTGGGAGCGCCTTTTACTTTTGACGATCTGACGATAGAGGCAGATGTTTCTACTAATGAAGATATTACTGTTAATGGAGATTTTGTTGTAAGTGGTTTAACAACCGTTGATATTAATGCGTCTACTTTGGCACTTAATGGAGGAATTACACCAGGCTTTGGAACATTCGTGTTCAATGGTGCTGGTTCAGAAGTGATTTATGGAGGAACAGGGGCCTCAGCTAACCAAAATATTATTAGCACTACTTACGATCAACTTACTACTGCCGGAACAGGTATAAAAACCATGATAGGCGCTACTACGGTCAATAGTGATTTAGTAGTAGGGGCTGCAACTACGCTGGCTAATGGGAATTTTGATTTGTCAGTTACAAATGCTTCGGATATATCGGGTATCCTTGATATGTCTACAGGAACAGGCGATTTTACTACAGGAACAGCCACTGTGAATGGAACTTTGACGGGTGGGGCAGGTGATATTGTAGTAACGGCCGCTGCTCCTCAAGGAATGAGTGTTGGGGCAACGGGTACTGTAACCGGTGGTGCAGGAGCAATTGATATTGCCACAGGAACCTTGACAGTTGCTGATGGAGGTACGTTTAATGGAGGAGCAGGTAATTTAGATTTAAACAATGTAACAGTGAACGGGGCTTCAGGTAGCTTTCAGGCAAGTGCCAATGATACTAATGTATCTGGTGCTTTCACCATTGCGACAGCCGGCAATTTCTCAGATAATGGGGGTACATTTATTTATGATGGGGTAGCTCTCCAAAATGTAGCTCCTGTAGTGTATAATAACCTCACACTGTCTAATGCGGCAGGCACACAAGGTGATGGTACTGCCAATACAATTGATGTGAATGGTGCTTTTAATGATGGGGGAAATACGTTCACCTTAAATGGAAACACCTTAGAATTGAGTGGGGGAATTACGGCAACAGGCACAAGTAATTTTACTAGCGGCACCGTAATTTATAATGGTGATATCAACCAAAATATCATCCCGGGAGATTACCAAAACTTACAGTTAAGTTCTACAGTCGCCACCAATAAAACTATTGTAGGACCAACCAGCATTATTGCAGGTGGCAACTTGAATAACTCGGATACCGATGTAACTTTAGTATTGAATGGAAATACATTAACTCTCACTGGAAGTGTAACTACCGGTGGGGGAACAGACTTTACGTCAGGTACGGTGATATACGATGCAGCGGGAAACCAAGATGTAATTCCCACTACCTATCAGAATTTAACATTGGCAACAAGTGGGATTAAGACGCTTACCAATAACGCTACAGTTACAGGGACGTTGAATAATGGAACTGCAGGGGTAACCTTTGATATTGGAACATTTGAATTAGATATACAGGGAGCTGTAACAACAGGAGGAAATTTCGACTTTCTAGCCGGCACGGTAGATTACAGTGGTGCTGGTGCTCAGACCATTCTCGATGAAACCTATAACGATTTGATTCTTAGCGGGGGGGGCACTAAAACGTTAGATGCTACGGCAACTCAATTAGATGTGGACGGTGATATTACAATTAATGGAGTAACGTTCGATGCCACGAATGACCCTATTGACGTACAAGGAAATTGGACAGAAATTGGAGCGGGACAAATGAACAATCCTGGCACAGTTACCTTCAGCAGTGGCGTAGCACATACGATTACCGGAAATGCGACTTTTGGTGTAATTGCAAATGGAGCTTTGGCAGATCAACTAATCTTTAATAGTGGAGATACGTTTAATATAGGTTCATTTGCGCTTAACGGGGGAGACTGTAACAACAGTGTGGTTATTCAAGGAAGCGCGGCATATGCCGTTATCATCCTTACCGCTCCACAAACCCTGAATTTTGTAGATATTCAAAACATTGATAGTCAAGGTGGTTTTATTACCATCAATTCTAACTTTGGTAATAATAATATCAATAATATTACGCCCGACGCTGCAGCAGGCAGTAGAACCTTCTATTGGACTGGTGGTGGAGCTGACGATAATTGGACAACTACGGATAACTGGTCGCTCATTAGTTCGGTAGGTGCACCGGCAGGTTGCTACCCAGATGCTACTGACGAAAATGTTATTTTTGATGCAGGGATTGCGGGTGGCTTAACCGCCATCGTAGATATTGGAGGGATTGACATTGGTAACCTCACTTGGGGTGGTACAGCAGGGGTGGATTTGCAACTTGCTAATGCGTTGAATGTACACGGCAATATTGTAGAGGGTGCAGCCAATGCATTTACCATTTCTGGAGCGAATCCATTAATTCTA
>CAYMYI010000070.1:15274-21532 GCA_964394585.1 uncultured Roseobacteraceae bacterium | reverse complement strand
AGAAAGAGGCTCAAAAAAGAGAGAAAGAAGCCCAAACGGCACTACGACGTTTGGTGAAAAAAATGCATGCTAAGGGGTTTAGTGTAGCAGAAATTGCCGAAGATGTGGGTAAAACCGAAGCGGAAATTGTGGAAATGCTACGTGAATAGCTCGCTCTTGCACGAGCTGGTTTATAGGCGGCGCCGAGCTACTGTGGTGAACTTTTCTCTTCAAAATGATTATTAGATAACCTGCTAGCTGAGTTGCTTTTATGTTCTTTTATTCAATTACTTTAGGAACTTTGAAGAAAGCGTCGTCGTGGTTAGCTGAGTGCTTAAGGGCATCGGGGCGTGCTAACGAGTTATGGGCGGCATCTTCCCTAAATACGTTTTGCTCGAAACTCATGTGGGTAAGCGGGGCGACTCCTTCCGTGTCTACTTCGCGGAGTTGATCCATCCAATTGAGGATGTCGTTCATGCTATGAAGCAGTGCTTCTTCTTCTTCGGGCTGGATGTGGAGCCTCGAAAGTGCAGCCATTTTTTCGAGAGTGTGTCGATCGATTTCCATAATTATTTAGTTTCTTCTAACGAAATTGGGGATTCGGTAAATTCTTCGGGAAAGTACGATTTCATCGTATCGTGTATGACTTGATACACCCTCTCACGCAATTGTGGAACGTGTTCTTGTGTCATCCCTTTGGTTTCAATGGGTGTATGATAGATGATTTCCGCTGGGTGCCAACGCATCCAACTGTGGGTGTCGTGCAAGATTTTCCAATGGTACGGGATGGTTACCGGCACTATGGGGATTTGCTTTTCAATAGCTATTTTGAATGCTCCATCTTTAAAGCGGCGTGGTTGAGGGGGAAAATCGTTAATTCCACCTTCGGGGAATAGCAACACGCTCCAACCTTTGTCGATTGCCTTTTTGGTGTCTTCAAACGCCTGATAGCGGCTTTTGAGGTTTTGGCGGTCGACCGGGATGTGGATTTTCTTAAACATGTAACCAAAGAGCGGCACTTTTTCTAAGTCTTTTTTTCCCATAAAGGCGATGAAATGTGGAGTAGCATGTGCCACTAGGGGGATATCGAGGTATGAATTGTGGTTAGGGCAGTAGATGTAGATATCTTCCTTTTTCGGTTGAAATTCCCAAATGGTTTTTACCGGAATGAAACACGCCCAATAGACTACGTGCGCCCAAATCCTGTTTAAGGTACACGTGTAGGTGCGGAAAGCAGGTACATGGATTACCAGCAAAAAACCCGGGTATAAGAAGAGGAAAATTGCCCAAAACCAAAAAATTCCCCAAAGGGTGTAAACGATGCGTAGTAGTTTCATGCGCGTTGCTTTTTGTATGCAAAGATGTTGAAGTTTTTCGCTTTTTGGCAGCTAGAACGTTAAAAACTGCGAACGAGCTGTTACCGAGCAATGAATTTTTGATGCAATTCTAGGACTTGCGGAATGAGTGCTTCGTTACCTTCGTTGCGGATGAGCCACCGAGCAAGGCGTTGCTTTTCAGCTTCGGGCAGCTGCTTGGCAAAAATAGCTTGTACTTGGGCTTTGGTACGGTGCGAATCGCGATGTAACACACGTTGCAAACGAACTTCTTCGGAAGCACTCACTAGAATGACTCCTTCTAAGGTACGGTACGAGCCTGTTTCAAATAACAGTGCAGCTTCTTTTAATGTGTAGGGTGCACCTTGTTGGGCGTGGCGTGCATGCCATTGGGTGTAATCTTCCCCTACTTTGGGGTGTACCATCGCATTGAGTTTTGCAAGCGAAGGGGCGTGATGAAATACTTTTTCTGCTAAATAGGGGCGGTTTAAGGTATGGTTTGGGAAGTAGCTTTCGCTGCCAAATGCCTTGGTGATAGCGCTGCGAAGGTCGGCGTTGGTTTCCATCAGGCGGCGGGCGGCGAGGTCGGCGTTGTACACCGGAATGCCCAGCAAAGCGAAAAGGTGTGCCACGGTGCTTTTCCCTGCTCCAATTCCTCCGGTAATTCCGAGTTGCTTACAATTCATTTAAAACGGATTTTAAAGCGTTCTGGCGTAGTGATTACATCTTTCATCTTGTCGGGCAAATATACTTTGGGCAAAATGGTAGAATCGGCTTTTTGGTAGTCTTCGTAATCGAGCAATATGAGTAAGTAATCATCGGGAGTAATTTCTTCGGTTTCTAAGATGAAAAAATCAAGTGTAGCCTCCGAAGGTACAATTTCATAGGGTTTTTTCTCAGGGAAATTGATAACACTCACGGGTACTTGCATGCGTTGGTTGATGAAGAACCCGACATCGAACATAACATTCAGTTGGTTGTAATCGGCGCGGACTAGCGGGTTCTTGGGGAGGGGCAGGTCGAGTTCCTCTTCGTACGAACTACTGATTTGGTCGTCTTCCAAGCCTACCCACACGCTGTCGGGGTAGGTGGCGAGCTCAGAGGCAGGGCCGGTAAGCTGTAACGTAGAAGGCACTACGATGATATCGGAAATGATGCGATACCCTTCTTCAAGGTCAATCGTATCGGCAGGGAGGATTACGGCAATTTCTTTAATAGTAGTGGTATCGTAATCGAAAAAAATGGAATCTTCTAACAAATAATTAATGGATTTCATTTCTTGTAGCAGTTCGTCGATAGCAGAGCGGAACGTTTTGGTTGCTATGTAGTTTTCGGTAAGTGGATTTTTGACTTCCACTTCTAGAGCTTCCAGCCCCATGCCAAAAGTTTTGCGCAAGACGGTCCACCCATACCCGGTTACATTTACGTTCAGGTAGGCAGGCGGGGGTACTACTTCTACAATAGGAAGGCTATCGGCACCGGCAACCGACATCTGAATGGGCAACTTAATGTTAGCAGTGTGTTCGGCATTTAGGGCATGGAATACCCAAAAGGTAATCGAAAGCAGAATACTGATTAGAATAGCACGCCAATCCCACGTCTTCATAACTATTACTTCGTTTTGATAAGGAACTTCTATCGTATGAGGGTTTTCTTTATTTGATTCCCAAAAAATCAAGATTGAGGGTAAGATCTTCATCGGTTAAGTCGAAATGATCTTTCAGCTCGTCCAATTTCTGTTCTAGCAACATAAACGTTTGCCCTAAGCGTTCAATTTCCGATTCGGTAAGGGAGCCGTTATCCATGCGGTGCATAGCTTGTTTTTCCAGCAGTTTCACAAGGATATCCACCAGGGTGAGCACCAATTGCACTAATCCCTTTGCCGTATTTTCAGGAGTGGCATTCAGCCGACTAGGGAGTTTTTCTTTCAGTTGGTTAGCATCTTGCAAGAAGCTCTCTAAATCGTTCGATTGTATCTTGTCGTGATTCATAATCCTATGTAACTTAAAAAAATTAGCTTTAACACCTCAACCTTTACTATGATGGATCCTATCTCGTTGTTTTACATCGCCCTCATCGTTTTGGCAGTCATCATCGCCATAAAAATTGCTAAAGCATTGTTTAAACTCGTCATTTTTTTGGCACTTTGCGCGCTGATATATTACGTGTTGGTAGAGCAAAACATTATCACCGCCTTTTGAAAAGAATATTCCTGAACGATTGCCCTCTACCGAATGCGTACTTTATCAAAGATATGATGTAAATTGCTGTTGAAAATCTTTTCTCAAACTTAATATCCCCAGAAATAGAAAGTAATGAGTGTTTTAGTCAACAAAGATTCCAAGATAATCGTACAGGGCTTCACCGGTTCAGAAGGTACGTTCCATGCGCAACAGATGATTGAGTATGGTACTAATGTAGTAGGAGGCGTTACGCCGGGCAAAGGAGGGCAAACCCACCTAGAGAAGCCTGTGTTTAACACAGTAGTCGATGCTGTGCAAGAAACCGGTGCTGATGTTTCTATCATTTTTGTGCCACCTGCTTTTGCCGCCGATGCCGTGATGGAAGCCGCCGATGCAGGTATCAAAGTGATTATCACCATTACGGAAGGCATCCCTACAAAAGATATGATAAAAGTGAAAGAATACCTTTCCGATAAGGATGTACGCATGGTAGGCCCGAACTGCCCAGGAGTGATTACGCCTGAGGAGGCAAAAGTAGGGATTATGCCAGGGTTTGTATTTAAAAAAGGAACGATTGGGATTGTATCGAAATCGGGAACGTTAACTTACGAAGCTGCTGACCAGGTAGTGAAAGCCGGATTGGGCGTTACTACTGCTATTGGGATTGGCGGCGACCCCATCATCGGGACTACCACTAAAGATGCTGTAGAACTTTTAGTGAATGACCCTGAAACCGAAGCCATCGTAATGATTGGCGAAATTGGAGGCTCGTACGAAGCCGATGCTGCCCGCTGGTTGCAAGCACAAGGCAACCCGAAGCCAGTAGTAGGGTTTATTGCTGGGCAAACTGCGCCAAAAGGTCGCCGCATGGGGCACGCTGGTGCTATCATCGGTGGAAAAGACGATACGGCAGAAGCCAAAATGAAAATCATGGAAGAGTGTGGGCTGCACGTGGTGAAATCGCCCGCAGATATTGGCACCACCATGCTGAAAGTGTTAGGGAAGTAATTCGGTTTACTTCTTACACCAAAAGCCTTCATTCAGTTAGAATGAGGGCTTTTTTTGAACAATACCCTCCGGTATGTAGATTTATGAGTATCATTCACTCAAAACTACCATTCTACCATGCGATTTACCCTTGGCTGTTTTCTTCTAATCAGCAGCTTGGGCGCTTCGGCGCAGCAAACTATCCCTACATTTGCATGGACGCAGTGTAGTAAGGTTGCCTGGGAGTACCGTTATAGCCGAGCGCATGGGGCAGAGGTTGCCTTTCCTGTTTTTTCCGATTCGCTCAAACAGTTGCATCTCCAACAAGTAGTGCTCAGCGGGTATGTGCTTCCCATTCGCAATACCGAAGGCTTGCTCTTAGTGTCCCCAACACCGAACCGCCATTGCTTGCATTGTGGCGGTGGGGTTTCCAATTTGGTGGCTGTTGTGCCTTCCTATGCCATCAGTCCTTTGTACGATACCCCCCTCACATTTATAGGAACTTTACAACTGAATGAAAAAGGCGATGGATGGATTTATTATTTGATCAATGCCAAGCAGGTGGATAACACCCAAGCACGGTTTCAAACAGTTTCGTATGATTAAGCTTAACGATATTTCGGTAACCTACAACCCTGAACAAACCCTTTCTTTTCCTAACTGGGAGCTGCCACAGGGAACTTTGAGCCTGGTATTAGGGCACTCAGGATCAGGGAAAACCACTTTACTCAACGTATTAGCCGGATTGTTACCGCCGGCATCGGGTACGGTAGAAGTAGCCGGGCAAAACCCATATAGCCTATCGGCTGCGGAAAATGACCTTTTTCGCGGACGCTCCATCGGACTTATCTTTCAGAAACCGCACTTGATTGCCTCCCTATCGGTGCTCGATAATTTACTAATGGCGCAATACTTTGCCAACTTACCAACCGACCGCCAAGCGGCTGTCCAACGGCTAGAAGAATTAAACATTGCCCATAAGCAAGCTGCAAAGCCTAGCCAGTTGAGCCAAGGAGAAGCCCAACGCGTTGCCATAGCACGTGCGATGCTCAACAGCCCTCAATTGATTTTAGCCGATGAACCCACCGCCGCCCTTGACGACTTCAACTGCCAAGCCGTACTCGATTTAATCTGCCAACAAGCTGAAAAATACCAGGCTACTTTAGTAATGGCAACACACGACCAACGTGTAAAGGCGCAAATTCCCACACAACTCGTTTTGGAATCGGTACCTCAATAGCGCTTCTTTTCATTTCTTAGTTGCTGCCCCTATCTTGCAAGTATGAAAATCTTGTTCGTTGCGCCGTATCCTGTAGCCCTTGCCCCTTCGCAGCGGTTCCGGTTTGAACAGTACCTTTTCGCTTTAACGCAGGAAGGGCATACCTACGAGTACCATCCTTTTATCGACATACCCACTTGGCAAATTTTGCACACCCCCGGGCAGTTTGTCCAAAAGGCATGGGGTATTTTAAAAGCCTTTGCCCGCCGATTTTCGTTGCTTTTTAGGCTTTCTGCATTCGATTACATCTTCATACATCGTGAAGCAAGCCACATAGGCCCCCCTATATTTGAATGGGCGATGGCTCGGATATTCAAAAAGAAAATCATCTACGATTTTGACGATGCCATTTGGCTCCCCAACTACTCGATGCACAACCGCCGTTTCCACTGGCTCAAGTACTACCAAAAGGTACACGCCGTAATGCGTTGGAGCTATCGGGTGAGCGCAGGTAACCAATACTTGGCGCAATATGCTGGGCAATTTAATCCCAATG
>CAYMYI010000070.1:0-15264 GCA_964394585.1 uncultured Roseobacteraceae bacterium | reverse complement strand
ATCCCAATGTGGTAATTAACCCCACTACAATTGATACAGCGCATTATCACAATCGGATTAAAATCCATACGAATGCACCGCTAGTACTCGGCTGGACGGGCACGCTTACCACCATTCGCTATCTGCTCCCTGTGTTACCTATCCTGAGCGAGCTAGAAAAAAAGTATGCGTTTACCTTTCAGGTAATTGCCAACGAAGACCCGGCGTTTGAGCTTTCCTCGTTTCAATTTGTCCGTTGGAAAAAGGAAACAGAAATCGACGATTTACTCCAATTTAGCATCGGGCTGATGCCCCTCGAGGACGATCGCTGGGCAAAAGGGAAATGCGGGTTTAAGGCATTGCAATACATGGCATTGGGCATCCCAGCGGTAGTTTCGCCAGTGGGAGTCAACACCGAAATTGTTACCCACGGGCACGATGGCTTTATCTGCCGTACCGATACCGATTGGTACCAAGCTCTTGAGGCTCTATTGCAGTCGGCAGCATTGCGAGCCGAGATGGGGCATGCCGCTCGGCAAACGATTGTAAAACGCTATTCTGTGGCATCAAACACCTCCAATTTCTTACAGTTGTTTTCATGAGAGCGTTAAGTGTAGCACCTTGTTATTGGCGAATAAATAGAAAATAGATGTAGGCAAGAAAAAATAAAAACAAGATGATGCCTTCTACTCGGTTAATCTTGAGTTTTCTGCCGGTAAAAAGGGTTACGAAAAACAAGAAAATACCAAAAAAGAAAAAGTATAAGTCGAAATTTAAGGAATGATCGTAGGGAAGAGCTCCCACAAAACTACTGAGGGAAAGAACCAGTAGCAGGTTGAACATACAAGAACCTACGATGTTGCCCACAGCTAAATCGAGCCGATTTTTAAAGGCAGAAACTAAGGAGGTGGCAAGTTCGGGTAATGCGCTACCCGGCGAAAGGATGAGCAACGCAACCATTTTTCGGCTAACGCCGAAATATTCGGCAAAGTAAATGGCTTGGTCAACCGTTAGGTGGCCACCAAGGGCTACACCGCCTAGCCCTAGCACCATGAACAGAATCATTTTGGGAGTGCTTAGTGTTTTTTTTCCTGCGGGAATCATCTCCCGAACTTCTTTAGCTTCACTAAAGGCAAAAGCCATAAATAGTACAAACGCACCCAGCAAGAGTAATCCTTCCCATCGCTCTAGTTCATTTTCAAACTCATTGAAAAAAATCTGATCGTTAATGAGCACAAATACTAACACAGTGGCTAAGATTGAAAAGGGGATTTCGCGCAGTGCAGTGGTTTTCTGTACATAAAGCGGGCGGATAGCTCCTACTAGGCCCATCACCATATATACGTTGAGGATGTTACTCCCGATGATATTGGCAAATACCACTTCGCTTTCGCCACGGAAACTCGAGACCATGTTCACTACAATTTCGGGGAGAGAGGTGCCAAAAGCGACAATGGTTAACCCAATGACTACCTCGGAAATATGATAACGATGCGCTAATTCAGAAGCACCATCTACTAAAAAAGAGGCGCCTTGAATAAGGCAAACAAAACCAAAAATGAGGATAAGAACATTAAGGACAATTTCCACGACTGAGCTTATTTTATTGACCTGTAAAATAGTAACCCAATCAGGATTTCGGAAATACTATGGAGTGGAATTCCTATTTGAAGTTCTCCATATTGTACTTGCGCAAATCTTTTTCCCACTCTTCGCGCATGGGGTAATCTGCAATCGACGGGTTTATTAGTCGGTAGATGGGATGGTTACGCGTAGTGAGCCAACTGAGGTAATGCCGGTTGAAGGTGGTGGATAAGAGCCGAACCTTGTCGTTAATGCACTTTTCGGTAACAAGGTAGTGAATAGCAGCTTTGTCGTAGGCAAAAGCTTTAATCACACCGTTGGCAAGGTCGGCAAGCCCATCTTCTACGCTGTTATAGCGTTTATAGGCTTTAATTTGATGGCGTACAAGGTAATCTTCTGTATCTGAATTACGAATAGTGCCAATACGACCAATTTTTTTTAAGTCTTGTAATGTATTGACTTCAACATCGAGGCGGTTTACGGTGAGTGTAGAGGCTATGGTAGCTGTAAAGCTTGAAATGAGGCTGATCGCAGCAAACATCCACAACATAGAAATGATTTTTCCAACAGTCGTTTTGGGGGTTTTATCGCCGTACCCTACCGTAGTGATGGTAACTGTTGACCACCAGATGCCATCCATAATACCATAAATTCCATCGCGGAAATCAGTGGGGTTGTACTTCTTTTCAACAAACCAAACAATAAAGCCGAAGGCAAACACAATCAAGACTAAAATCCCAAAAAGTTTTAAAAAACTGAGCGAAAACAGGTTGGAAAAGAATACCTGTGTTTGGCTATCTTCTACATGGCTAATGGCTACGCCCATGCTCGAGGTAAGGAAAGGCTGGCTCACGTCGAGTTGGCGGATGCGTTGCCCACTGCCCGTCAGCGGGTTGATAGTCATGTCAATTTTACGGCTTACTAACCCTACAATAATATCCTGCGTGTGCGTGTATTCTACAAATTCGTAAGCAATGCCCAGCTCGTTCGAAATCTTTACCCATATATCTACACTGAGCCCATAGAATCCATCATTTTGTTTAATAATGTAAGGGGGGTCGACTTTAAGCCCCACACGGATTTTGCGTTGGGAGGAAAGTGGCTCCGTTTGCCCCATCCCTTGAGAGGGCAAAAAACAAACTGTAGTAATCAGTACGATGAAAAGGTAAAGTATTCGCTTCATGAAAAATCTTTGATTTCTATTGGGTTTAATCGGTATTGCTCACACTCGACACATTGAGAACGATATTTTTAAGTGCTACTTATAATTTGCTTCACTAATTTAAATTTCGCAGTTTCTACCTTGAATTTGGAAGGAGGGTGAGCTATTCAACGTTCAGTGGTTTGTACCAAATCGGCAATAATTTTTGCCGATAGCAAACACAGTGGGATACCCCCTCCTGGATGCACACTTCCCCCCGAAAAATATAGATTTTTTATTTTTCGAGAAAAATTCGGATGACGTAAAAATGCGGCAAAGCGGTTGTTGCTACTGTTGCCATATAAAGCTCCTTGCCACGAGGAGGTACGAGCTTCAATATCGGCAGGGGTGAGGGTACGTTCGTGGCAAATATGGGGTGAAATGTTTATCCCTAAAGTGCGCTCAATTTTCTGAAGAATCGCATCCTTAGCTTGGGCAATTCTTGCCGAATCCCACGAGTTCCCTTGGTGTGGGGGAGCGTTCATCATTACAAACCAGTTTTCGTTGCCCGAAGGAGCATCGGAACTGTTTCGCTTGCTACTTACATAGATATAAACGGTGGGATCGTGAAATACCTGCCGATGCGCAAACAAAGCTTGGAACTCCTCCGTATATTGTTCGCTAAAAAGCAGGTTGTGAAGGTCGAGTTGAGGAAACGTACGGTTCATCCCCCAATAAAAAATGAGAGCAGAACTTGAGCGCGGCTGTTTCAAGATAAACTCGGGGTGGGTAGCCTCGGGAAGTAGTTTTCGGTAGGTAGGTACTACGTCCATGTTGCTCACAACTACATCGGCATCGATAGTCTCGCTGCCTACCTTAACGCCTACGGCACGGCGCCACTTCACAATGATTTTGGTAACCGATGATTGGTAATGGAACTGTACTCCAAGGCGTTCAGCTAAAGCGACCAAGCCTTTCACAATGCCATACATGCCGCCTTCGGTAGGGAAGTATGCTCCTAGGTTATGTTCTAAATGTGGAATGATGTTTAAGGTAGCAGGAGCTTGGTAGGGGTCTGAACCGTTGTAGGTGGCGTAGCGGTCGAAGAGCCGAACCACGCGGCTATCGGCAAACCAGTGGCTATTCGCTTGATGCATGGTGCGGAAGGCGTCGAGCTTTCCCACTTGCAGCATAGAACGCAGCGTTTCTTGGCTCAGGTATGTATTTATTTTATGCAGCGATTTCTTCAGAAATACATGTTCGGTGATGCGATATAACTCCTGACTTTTCTGCAAAAACTGTAAGACTTTTTCAGCTTTTTCTCCGGTTTTGGTTTCTACTTCGCTGGCAAAATCAGAGGGATTTGCCCACGCGTTGATAACGGTTTGGTCTTCGTAGAAATACCTGGTAACTAGGGGCAGCTTTTCGTATTGAAAATGCGTTTGAGGTATTTCGCCGGCAAGTTGGTATAGCGCATCCACTTCTTCGGGTAGAGTAAACAGCGAGGGACCCATATCAAACCGAAAGCCATCGCTATAAAATTCGGCAAGTTTGCCGCCGGGCGCTTTGCTTGTTTCAAACACCTGCACACGGTATCCCGCAATAGCCAAACGGATGGCAGTGGCAATGCCGCCTATGCCGGCGCCAATCACGGTTGCTTGTTTTTTCATAATTTTTTAGCGTTATCAATTCATATCAGTTCAACCCATCTGTACCGTTTAAGTTTGCAGTGGATGGGGGAAAGAATCGCTATTTTTAAAGCGGTTGGTGGGGCAGTATTCCATCGTCTTTCATTTAAGCAAAAAATCCCTTTGGAGAAGCTTTCAATCTTAATTCCGGTTTATAATGAAGCCGCTACGGTGGGGCAGCTATTGCAACGTGTGTTGGAAATTGATTTGCCTATTGGCCGAGAAGTGATTGTAATTAATGATGGCTCAGAAGATGCTACTGAAGCGGAGGTGTTGAAGCTACAAGCCGAATATCCCCAGATTCGGTATTTCAAACAGCCTACCAATAGAGGTAAAGGGGCGGCATTGCACAGGGGCATTGCCGAGGCCACTGGCGATTGGATTTTAGTACAAGATGCCGACTTGGAGTATTCTCCTGCTGACTACGAACGGTTGTTGGCGCCGGCGTTGGCAGGGCATGCCGATGTGGTGTATGGTTCTCGGTTTGTAGGAAGCCCGCCGCATCGGGTATTGTATTTCTGGCATTATGTGGGCAATCGGTTCTTGACGTTGGTATCTAACATGTTTACCAACTTAAACCTAACCGATATGGAAACTTGCTATAAGTTGTTCAGAGCTTCGGTGTTAAAATCGCTCCAACTGCAAGAGAAACGCTTTGGTTTTGAACCTGAGGTAACGGCTAAAATGAGTCGATATCCTAATGTGCGGGTGTATGAGGTAGGAGTTTCATATTTTGGACGAACCTACCAAGAAGGCAAAAAAATTAATTGGAAAGATGGAGTACGTGCGTTGTACTGCATTTTACGATACAATCTATTTCCATAAAAAAAACTGCCTCCTAAGCAGGAGACAGTTTTAGCGTAACTAAATGTAATGCGTAATATTTTTTATTTCAGAGCATTCATAAAAGCGGATGCTTCTCTGAATGCCAAGAACTCTAAGTCTGTAACAGCGCGTTTCTTCAGCTCTTGGCTGGCGGCAGCGGCTTTCGCGAGCGCTTCTGCCATTTTAGCTTCGTCGCCGATGCGGGCATAGGCAATTGCCAACCCGTAGTGGGCATGTGCATTTTTTTGGTTGGCATTGATGGCATCTTCAAACATAGTAGCGGCTCTTTTGTAGCCGTCGTCTGCCATTTCTACACTTGCTTTTAGCAAGAAAGCAAGCGCTTTATTGTACAGCACTGTGGCGTTGTTCCCGGCCGAAGAAAGCATTTGAGTGGCTTCTGCATAGTTTCCAGTGCGTATGGCTGCATATCCTTTTAAAGCGTTGGCGCTCATACCTACGGCACTCGATGGGGAAGCCGATATTTTTTCAAGCATAGCAAAGGCTTCTTCTTCTTGTCCTTTCATTATTTTGATCCCTGCCATATTTGCCAGAGCTTCTGGCGATTCTTGCTTTTCAAGGCTTTTTTCTAAAGGAGCAATTGCCTTGTCAATCATCGCCATCATTTTTGTGGGGTCAGACTCTTGCTGAGCCATTTCGAGGTACACAGCTGCTAAGTTATTATAGGCAGCGAAACCGTCGTTCTTTTTAATGGCTGCTTGGTACATCATTTCTTTTTCTTTCAAGTCGGGTGTTTTGTAAGCAGCATAGGCAAGTTGTGCATCAGAGAGTTTATCGGCACTTTCTTCGCCTTTGGCAATTTTTTGAGCCAACACCATGATCTCCGGCTCGGTGAGTTTATCTTTAATACGAAGCATTTCCGCTTGTGCTGTACGCAACGGAGGGTAAATTTCGCGCAACAGAATTCGGTACGATGGCAACGCTTGCAACTTTAATTCTTTAGAAACGAAGTTGCCCGGGCCGTTCACAATCGAGAGAATTTCATCTTTCTGTGTTTGAGAGAGCGTAGCGTTTTCTTTTATGAGGTCTGTAAACTTAGCCCAATTTTCTACCACAGGCTTTATCACGAAGTTCAAGCCTTGTTCATCTTCTTGGTAGTCGTAGCGTTCCATCAATTCCTTGTAGTATTGTTCCACTACTTTGGGGCGGTCGTTGGCAAGTTGGTTGTTAATGTTGGTAGGGCCTTCTGGTGAGTGCATGCCCACAATATTCACAGTGCGAGTAGGGTTCTGAGCTGCCACATAATCTTGCAGTTTCTTCCCTTCTTCACTGCGTTTTTGGCTACTGCGCAGGTCTGACTTCCCTTTTAAAAAGAAGAAATCTGCTGAGTACGATTCGTATTCTTCGCTAGCATCGTAGCCGTGGTCAATGTAGCTCACATAATACGTGGGTAGCCCTAGGCGCGAAGTAGTAATTACGCCCATACCACCATTTGGAACAGGGATTTTCGGAGTTTCTTTTACTTTGTCGTCTTTCCGAACCGTTCCTTTTACATACACTTGTCCGTTTTTAAGTGCTTCATCATATAGAAAACTAAATCGCTGCGAAAGGCTAGGAGCTTCTGCACTACCCGCAAAATCAAACTCGTTGAAGGTAACCATCCCTAAGAATATTTCAGAGCCTCCTTCGGGCTGATAGCTAACCTCTACTTCGTAGATAGAGCCTGGTTTCAGCATACCTACGGGTAATTTTGCCGACATGGTAAATCGAACCGAATCGCCGTGGAGTTCTAAAGGAGAGGGTGTTACCGTAAGTTCCTGTTCGCCGGCAAGCTGCGTCATTTGGTTCATTGTACAGCCTGTAAATAGGCTTAGCAGTATGAAAACGAATGAGTAGAAAAGTGTTTTTTTAAGAGACTTCATGTGTGTTATAGTTATAGATGAAATGCGCAGTAGCTTCATAATATTTGAAGTTTATGTTTTGAGTAGTGTTTTTTTCTATAAGAAAAACTATAAAAGCAGAGCGAAATTATATCAACATATACATTAATTCTGGCTTTTTCCTAATGAATCCGTAGAAGTTTTGCTCTGTACAAGGAAGATAATTGCACTGCTTTTAGCGTTTTCGCCGTACTATATTGCTTATTTTGCAAAGTTTTTAAAACCCTAATAAAGATTCCTGATTTTTATGAAAATTTATACGAAAACCGGCGATCAAGGTACTACAGCTCTGTTTGGGGGAAAACGAGTGGCAAAATCTGATTTACGGATTGAAGCTTATGGTACCGTCGACGAACTCAATGTGTATGTGGGTTTAGTAGCCGATACTATTCAAAATGCTGCACAGCAGCAGTTTTTACGTGCTATCCAAGAACGTCTGTTTACGGTAGGCTCGTCGTTGGCGGCTGACCCTGAAAAAGAAACCACGCTGATTAAACCCGATTTACTGCCTGAAGACCTCGAAGCCATCGAGCAAGCGATTGATGCTATGGATACACAACTACCCCCACTTAAAAACTTTATATTACCCGGAGGGCATACAACGGTTTCGTTTGCACATTTGGCGCGGGTAGTATGCCGAAGAGCAGAACGGCATGTAGTGGCTTTAGCTGAGGTTTCTTCTGTAGATCCTATCGTAATGCGTTATCTCAATCGGCTTTCCGACTATTTCTTTACGCTTTCCCGCCTGATTGCCCACGAGTTAAACGTACCCGAAATTCCTTGGAATCCCCGCAAAAAATAGCGTAACGAAGTGCTAATTATGGAAAATGAGCGGATACATCATCTTCATTCTAAAACCTTCATCTTTTTAAAAAGACAATATGGATTTACCCAACGCAATTGAGCGCTACCTTACCGAACACATGACGCCTGAAAGCGAGCTATTACATACCATTAACCGAGAAACGCATCTCGAAGTATTGAAACCACGCATGCTTTCGGGGCATTTGCAAGGAGCTGTTCTTTCGGCATTTTCGCACATGTTGCGCCCTAAGTGTGTTTTAGAAGTAGGAACGTACACCGGGTACTCTGCCTTGTGTATGGCAGAAGGGCTAGCAGAAGGGGGGAAACTCATCACAATTGATAAAAATGAAGAGCTGGCCCCACGGGTGAAACGCTACTTTGAAAGCTCTAGCCATGCCGATAAAATTGACTTTCGCCTCGGCAAAGCCGATGAAATCATTCCTACTTTATCCGAAACGTTCGATT
This sequence comes from uncultured Roseobacteraceae bacterium, assembly GCA_964394585.1. GTDB lineage: Bacteria > Bacteroidota > Bacteroidia > Cytophagales > Flammeovirgaceae > CAYUJH01. The sequence goes on along the minus strand of CAYMYI010000070.1, from coordinate 6,880 downwards.
TGGTCTTTATCGATGCCGATAAAGCAAACTATACTACCTATTATCAACAGGTGTTCGACTCGGTAAGGCAAGGCGGGTTTATCATCGCCGATAATGTGTTATGGAGTGGTAAAATTGTAGATTATGAAAACGCTAACGATAAAGACACGGTAGCACTTCGCGAGTTTAATCAAATAGTGAATAACGATAAAAGGGTAGAAAACTTTATACTTCCTATCCGTGATGGTTTAATGATAGCTCGTAAACTTTAGCCTGATATTAGGCACTTTCTACTATTGTTGTTAAATTAACACTTGAACATTCATTTTAAATTTTTTAGCGATGAGAATATTTTGGCTTATCCTATTGATTTTCCCTTTGAGTTGGGCAATGGCGACCGATGCGGAAAACGTTCCAGGGAAAATTCAGTTTGCCGATATGGAACTCGAGCTTGATAAAGAAGCTCGGGCAATGGTGAACGCTAAGGTGGAAATGCTTCGCGAAGATCGCCTGCACCTACGCGAATTCCACGAAAGGGCATTATTGTACTTCCCACTAATCGAAAAAGTACTCCGTGCTGAAAATGTCCCTTCCGATTTTAAATATTTGGCACTACAAGAAAGCATGTTGCTTCCTAATACTACTTCGCGCTCCGATGCCGTAGGGTATTGGCAGCTTAAAGACTTTACGGCGAAAGAGTTGGGGCTTCGCATTGATGCACAAGTAGACGAACGCAAACATGCGATGGCGGCAACAGCCGCTGCGGCAAAATACTTAAAGAAAAATCATTATTTCATGCAAAATTGGCTGTATACGCTGCTGTCGTATCGGCTAGGAATTACAGGCACTAACAACTTGATTGATCGTAAGTACATTGGCGCCACCCGTATGAAACTCGATGGTAAAATGCATACGTACATTGCGCACTTTTTAGCGTATAAATTGGTGTTTAATCGCCCGATAGGGCAGCCTACCTACACTTTGTTTGAATATGCCAACGCTGAAGGAAAACCGCTTACGGCATTGGAAAAGGTGGGGCAAGTAGACTTGAACTTAATCCGACAGCACAACCAATGGCTAAAAACCACAATGGTGCCTTCTAATTTAAGCTATCCGTTGTTACTGCCCGTATTTTCAGAAAAACAAGCAGAAGTGGTAAGCCAACTCGGATTAACCCTGCCTTCAGCAACTGAAGAGGTACTTACAAGCCCGGAAGAAGTCGCTGAAGCATTAAGTACCACTTCTTCAACGGTACCCACTAACTCAGTGAGTAACACTACACCTAACTCGGCAGAAACCCAACAAGACACTCCAGACCCTTCGGCAAAATATCCTGTTTTAAAAGAAAAGCGTGTGCAAAAAATTGCGGGCGAAGAAGTTACACTTGTAACCGCCAATGGCATCCCTGCCTTTATTGCAGGGCGATTCAAAAATAGCTATGCGGTTTTGGAGGGGCTTGGAATTTCTGACAGTAAATTTAGAAAGTATAACGAGATGACCAAGTTCGAAACGCTCATCCCCGGGCAAGTGTATTACCTAAAGAAAAAAGATAAAAAAGGACCAATTGCTGAACATATCACCCGCCGAGGAGAAACCATTTGGAAAGTAGCACAACGCTTTGGAATACGGAGTAAATCGATTGTAAAGTTCAACCGGATGAGTGAAGGAGAAGACTTAGTTGCCGGTAGAGTATTGTTGTTGCAAGAAAAACGCAGCAAAAAAAGCAAACCGCAGTTTAAAGAAATTCCGCAAGAGCCTAAAACCAATACAAATCCTGCACTTCCTAACAACGGTCAGCCAACAAACCCTACGAACCGCCCGAACACTACACGCCCCAACACTAACCCTTCTACCAATTCTACACAGCCCTCTAATGCGGTAGTCAACAATCGTTTCCATATTGTGAAAGAAGGCGAAAACGTGTTTAGCATCTCACGAGATTATGGCATTACCCCTTTGCAAATCCAACAATGGAACGATTTACCCCAAGATTTAGCCCTTACCACCGGGCAAATTTTGATTGTCAAAGGGGAAGAAGTGGCAAGTTCTACCACCACAAAGCCCGAAGATGCTCCGTTTGACCCCTTGGCGAATGTGATTCTGATTGATGACGAAGGAAACCCCTTAAACGGGAAAAAAAACCAGCCAGAAGGCGATGATAAACGCGAGCCTCTACCCGGCGACGACCCCGCCGGAACCAACGTGAAAGAGATTACTCATGTGGTGCAACGTGGAGAAACCTTGTATAAAATTGCTCGAAAATACGAGGTCGAGGAAGATCAAATTATCGCATGGAACAAACTGAATAATCGCTTTGTACGTCCGGGGCAGCGCCTTAAAATTGTACAGGTGGAAACTGGCAACCTGACGCTGAACGAAGAAACATGGGATCCGAACAGTTCAGCAAATAATACTGCAGAAGCGGAAAAACCCCAAAAGCCCAAAACACCCGCAACGCATACCGTTGCAAGTGGCGAAACGCTTTATAGCATAGCCAGAAAGTACAAGGTAACCTTTAAAGAAATTATGCAATGGAACCAAATGGGGAATAACTCTACCATTGTAGTGGGGCAAGTGCTTAAAGTTGAAGACCCTGCTGAGTTTATGGCGGCAAGTAGTGAAACAACTTCGGAACCTGCCGCCGCTGAGGGCGTTGCCTCTACTTCGGAAACCGTGCCCGAAGGCTATCATTTAGTAAAACAAGGCGAAACATTGTACGATGTCGCCTTTCGCTACAACCTTACGCAAACTGAACTCCGCGAATGGAACAATCTATCGGCAACGGATAATATAGCTGCAGGAGATCGTTTGATTGTGAATCGAATTTTGGCACATAGCGTAATCTCTCGTGCCCGCCAAAAACCTTCGACAGCCCCGAAAACTCGCGTTCATACAGTGGCTGACGGAGAGACACTCTATCGTATTTCGCTAAAATATGGAGTAGATGTTGCAGATCTTCAGAAATGGAACAACCTACGTGGTAGTACTATTTCGAAGGGGCAACAGTTAATTGTAGGGTACACACCAGGGATTGAACAAGCTTCTATGGCTACTTCGCAGCCCACAAGGCAAGCAGCGACTACCCCTTCGCCGGTATATCATACCGTAAAAAAAGGAGAAACCCTTTACTCAATTGCCCGACGCTACAAAGTAGATCAAGCAGATATTAAACGATTGAGCAACAAAACATCTGACCAGCTAAGTGTTGGTGAAAAGTTGCGTATTAAATAAACATTAGCTGAACGAAAAAGCGCACAAAAAAAAGTTGCTATACAAGTAGCAACTTTTTTTATAGCATTGCCGAAAAAGGAGGAGGGGTAAACTGTTGGTTCAACTCGTCGATGTAGGCGAGAACATCCTCGATCCCCATTTTATGAGCCGATGAGGTTACAAAGTAAGGAGGCATACTTTCCCACTCTTGCAAGAATGCTTTGCGAAACCGGCTTACAGACTGTTGCTGCTTGGGGTTCGATAATTTATCGGCTTTTGTGAAAATTAGGGCAAAGGGTAATTGTGCTTGCCCCATCCACTGCAAAAACTCCATGTCGTTATTTTGTGGGTCGTGTCGGATATCAATCAGTACAAAAGTGCATACCAAGTTTAAGCGATGGCGCAAGTAGCTCTCATGAATAGCTCCGAAAGAACTACGAGCTTTTTTGCTGACTTGTGCCCACCCGTAGCCGGGCAAATCGACTAAATACCAGTTTTCATTCACTTGAAAGTGATTGATTAATTGGGTTTTCCCGGGTCTGCCCGAGGTTTTTGCCAAAGAAGTTTTCCCCGTTAGGGCATTAATTAAAGAAGATTTCCCCACATTAGAGCGCCCAATAAAGGCGTATTCTGGCAACACAGGCTTAGGGCACTTTCGGTAGTCGGTATTGCTACAAATAAAATTCGCAGATTTAATATGCATAAGTTTTTAGAGTTGACGTAGAAACAGGAGGCTACATAATGGCAAAGATACAGGAGTTGACTCCAATTCTAATTCTTAGGGTTGAATGGTGCGCCTTCTAAGCCTTTTTCATATCCTAATGGTTTAACCCACAGTTCTCTGTTGTAACTTGCAAATTCAAATAAGGTATAATTTCTATGTTACTAAGAGTTGCAAAATTACTTTGGTATTTATCGTTCCCGGGCTTCCTTGCCGCTGCCGTTTATGTGTACATCTATTTGCCCGATCGCGTTCGTTTGCTTGAAGGCAGCACTGCTGTCATTATTTCCAAAAATGTGTTTTTCTATGGAGCCATTGCACTGATGGTCTTCATCAACTTCGCGGTAAACTTTGCCGGCGGCATGTTGGCATTTTTGCCCGCTCCTTTCCTTTTAATTCCAAAACGGAAAATCTGGACTGCTAAATTGTATACACGCAAAGTGTTAGCCACAAAATTTAAAAATTGGTTTCGGGGCAGCTTGTTTTTTATCAATATATTCTTGGTATTAGTTTGTGCAAACTTGTACGTATACAATACGCCCGATACTATCGTAGATGTAACCAATTACTTTTATGTAGTGGCAGCTTTTTTAGTGTTGTGGTGCGTGTATTTCCCAATAGCTTTTTTAGACACTACTCAACTGTAATTTTGTGATGCGGAAAGCGGCTTATTGGATTATCGCCTTCCTTGTTGTATTCGATACCGTTGGAATTATACTACTTTGGCAAGGGGTTACTCTCTATAGTTTTAAGGAAAAACCATTATCCGTCGACAACCTTTTTCCACTTCCCAAAGCGGTGCGAATGCCGCAGAAACTTGAAAAAGTAGCTGTAAAAACTATCTCGGCTGGAGCAGGGGTAAAATCGCTGCTTGCCGACCCTTCTTTCCGGTTGGTATATGCGTTCAACCTAGAAGGCATGAGCGTGTACGAATACACTATGCAAACCGGGAAACTTCGGCAAAAGCTCGTATTTGAGCCTACAGAAGGAGAAGGGTACGACTACACCAAGCGAAAATGGTACAGCACGTACCAAGAAAAACCTGTGGAAGGATGCTTTACCCACAAAGGACAGTTTTTGTGGATTTCTTTGCATAACGCCGAAGGAGTAGTAGTGTGGGATCGGCAACAATCGCACCCGATAGAACCTGGCAACAAGCGCGCCTATCTGATCAATGCTGCAACCAACGATACCCAAACCATAGGTTTGCCTTTCTTTCCTACTGGGAAAACCCCGAAGGTGATGAGCGCAACTGCAGATAATCGATTTGTGTTTGTTGCCAATTGGCACAGCAACAGCATAACGGTGATTAACACAGAAGGAGAAGACCCTACAAAATGGAAGGTAATCAATACATTGGAAACCGGTGCAGTACCCCGAGGCAATCTTACCATTACCGAACGAAACGAGCTATGGGTGGGGCATATGGGTAGCCGAACGATAGGGGTATACCAAGAAAATGCAGGAAACTTTAAGCCCGATACACTCTTGAAAGTAGGCTATACACCAAGGCACTTAGTGTACCGTGCGCCATATGTATATGTTTCGTTAAGTAGCCCGGAAAAAATTTTAAAGATTGACGCATTCACGCGGAGCATAATTCGAGAGACTGTTACCGCAGACGACCCACGCACCATCGCCCTATCGCCGGATGGCGCTTTGCTATTTGTAACATGCTATGCCGATGAAGTAGTACAAGTGTACCGAACACACGATCTACACCTTTTAGGGGGTTGGACTTCCAAAGGAAAGCCCGTAGGCATTGTAGTACGGCAACCGCTGCCCAACACCTACGAAGCTTGGGTATGCAATTATACTGGCGCTTCTATCAATGTATTTACCTTTCGAGTACCCTAGAATGCCGCCAGCAACTCAATAGCAACTTAAGGTTGTGCATTAGCACTCGTTTCGGTAGGGGCTTCTTGCTTAATGGCTGCAGGAATTTCTTGCGTTGCATAGGTGGGGCACGTACGGTATGCACACGACGAAACAGCCAAACTGCCCGCTAACAATGAAAATACAATAAACTTACGCATAAGAATCTTTTTATTTTTAAATGAAGAATATGATGCAAATATGACTAGTTAACTAGGTTACCATTAAGTTGCAGCCTCGAATATCGGAATTATCAAACCTGCCGAGTACTTCAAAAGTACCATCCGAGTGGAGCTTCCCCAAATCTTGTGTTTCGATAAAAGCACACGTTTCTACATTGGCAAGGTCGATAATATTGAGTCCTCCGGAGGCTGGCATTGTCGACAGTGCGAACGGGTCGGTTACTTCGCGGATAATGGGTTTCATCCACCAAGGTGTAGCAAATATGCCTCCGCCTTTCGAATATGCCTGAGAGGTTAACTCGGTCATTCCGTATTCGGAATGCACTTCGGAGATGTGCAATCGCTCGCAAAGTGTAGCGTGCACATCGGCTCGGATTATCTCTTTGCGTCGTCCTTTCATACCACCGGTTTCCATCACAATGCAGCCGTGGAGGTTTTCGTTCCGTTCGGCAAGGTCGAGTAGTGCAAAAGTTACTCCAATTAGTATTTTTTTGACCGACGAATTGCCTTCATAACGGATGTTGGAGAGCAAGGTATCCACGTCGTGTAGGTAAAAACCCGAACCTGGTACAGTATGCTGCATAAAATGCTCTACCATAAACACGAGCGAAGAGTTGCCACGCTCTACATACGAAGGCAGTAGGGCAAATAACTGATAGGTGGCTAAATCGCCATAGAATTCCTTAAAAATGTTCTTTGCAATTTGGGCGGCAAATGCTGTGTCAGCAACATAGTGCTTACTTGTGGCGCTGCCTGTTGTACCGCTACTTTCAAAAACTTTTTGCGGGGTGGGCATTCCCTCCCAAGCTACTCGGTGCTTTTTAAAAAAGTGTATGGGTAGAAAGGGAATTTCTGTAAGTTGACGAACCTTATCAGGCTGTACGCCCAAAGCCGTTATGTACGCTTTATACAC
>CAYMYI010000069.1:0-21722 GCA_964394585.1 uncultured Roseobacteraceae bacterium | reverse complement strand
AGGCTCTGCACGAGTTTGTAGCAAATCAATAGTTTGGGGGTGGCAGTTTTCATCCACAAAAAACTGTGCCGATTGCTTTTTATCGCGTTTGCGTAGGGCAAAGAACATACTCATGGCTTCGGCAGCTGCTGTGCCTTCATCTAGCAAAGAGGCATTGGCGAGTTCCATACCGGTTAAGTCCATCACTACGGTTTGGAAGTTCAAAAGCATTTCGAGCCTTCCTTGTGCAATTTCAGCTTGGTAGGGGGTATATGCAGTGTACCAAGCAGGGTTTTCCAAAATATTGCGGAGAATCACCGCAGGTGTCGCACAGTTGTAATACCCCATCCCGATGTACGATTTGTACAGCTTGTTTTGCTGAGCTAATTGCTTAAAGTTGGCAAGAAACTCGTTTTCTGTTACCGCCTCGGGCAGGTCGAGCGGTTGCTGAAGGCGAATGGCTTCCGGAACGGTTTGAGCAATAAGTTCTTCGAGCGATGCCGCTTGTACAGTGGAAAGCATGCTTTGCAGATCATCGCCTTGTACACTGTTGTGGCGGTGTTCAAACTTTCCAAAATTTTCGATGTTTATTTTCATGCCGGAAAAATTTTGAGGGCAAAGGTTAAGGTGAATTTTGCGTGCGCAAATATAGTGATTGTGTGTTGTTTAACATTCGTTTGCGTTTTCTGTTTCTATCCTTCCTTTGCCGCGCAACGAAATACGTTTTTTATTAAAGTGAAATAATGATTTGTGTAGAGGGTTAGTTCCTAAAAAATCGTTTTGCGAAATGAAACCATAGGCGCATACAGTTCTGAGAATTGTAGTAGTTTTATGGCTTGAAATGTAGGCTGCTCTATCGCGTTAGGGAAACCTAATGAGGAAAGTCCGGGCAACAGAGGGAACTGCACTTCCTAACAGGAAGCTTCTTTTGTAAAAAAAGAACGAGAAAGTGCCACAGAAAACAAACCGCCTTGCAAGAGGTAAGGGTGAAAAGGTAGGGTAAGAGCCTACCGCTTTGCTGGTAACAGCAGAGGCATGGCAAACCTTGCAGGTTGAAAAACCAAATAGGCTAACGCAGTAGGGTGTCCCGTCCGAGTTAGCGGGTAGGTTGCTACAGGAAATGCGGCGACGCGTTTTCGCAGATAAATGATAGAGGCTTTACCTTCGGTAAAGAACAGAACCCGGCTTACAGGCCTACATTTTTTTGCTTTATAAATTGAAGGCAATCTGGGCGGAATTTTCTGCCTTATGCCCTAACTTACTAGTTTCTTATTGCTATCACGCTTAACCAATTGAATCATGGCAAAAATCCTGATTATCGACGACGAAAAAAGCATTCGTTATACACTCCGCGAAATTTTGGAGTACGAAAAATACGAGGTAGAAGAAGCCAAAGATGGGCAGGAAGGCATGGAAAAAATGATTGTAAATGAATACGACGTAGCCTTGTGCGACATCAGCATGCCCAAACTAAACGGCATGGAAGTGCTGGAGAAAACCATGGAAATGGGCAGAAACTTACAAATGATTATGATTTCGGCACATGCCGATATTGAAATGGCGGTAGAAGCTACTAAAAAAGGAGCCTTCGATTTTTTGCAAAAACCTCTTGATTTAAACCGCATTTTGGTGTCGGTGCGCAATGCGCTCGATAAATCGAACTTGGTAGAGGAAACCAAAGTGCTCAAGCGGAAAATTTCCAGAACGTTCGATATCATTGGGGAATCGGCGGCTATTCAAGAAGTGAAAGAAGCCATCGAAAAAGTAGCCCCTACCGAAGCCCGTGTGATGATTACCGGCCCGAATGGCTCAGGAAAAGAACTGGTTGCCAAATGGTTGCACGCAAAAAGCGGACGCGCGGACAACCCGATGGTAGAAGTAAACTGTGCGGCAATCCCCGCGGAACTCATCGAAAGTGAGTTGTTTGGGCACGAAAAAGGTTCGTTCACTTCAGCACACAAGCAACGAATAGGCAAGTTTGAACAGGCGAACGGTGGTACGCTATTTTTAGACGAAATCGGTGATATGAGCCTTTCGGCACAGGCAAAAGTACTACGTGCCTTGCAAGAAAATAAAATCACTCGGGTGGGAGGCGATAAGGAAATCAAAGTGGATGTACGCATCTTGGCGGCAACGAATAAAGATTTAAAAGAAGAAATTGAAGAGAAGAAATTCAGAGAAGATTTGTACCACCGCCTTAGCGTCATCGTGATTAAAGTGCCACCGCTGAATGAGCGTAAGGAAGACATCCCCCTTTTGGTAGATAAGTTTTTGGAAGATATTGCCCAGGAATACGGAGAAGCTAAAAAATCGATTACTGAAGATGCGCTCAAAAAAATGCAAGAGGCTGATTGGTCTGGCAATATTCGCGAATTGCGTAACGTAGTAGAGCGGCTTATCATTATGTGTGGGCAAGAAATTACCGCCGACGATATCGACCGATATTTATAACAGCGTATTTTATCTGCTATTGCTACAAAGTATTCAACAAAAAGCTCGGACAGTATGCATTGTCCGAGCTTTTTGTTTGGTTTGAGTGGCTCCTTCTCAGGCTTGATACGATACCTTCTCCTTTCGGAAGAAAATACCAAACAGCACCATAACGGCTAGGGCAAAAATGGCAGGGAAGGTCCAAATCTGTTGCCAACCATGTAGGGTTTCAGAGATGGCGTTGCTGTCGACCACTCTGCCGGCTACCCAAAATCCAATCAACATCCCTACACCGTACGTAGCGAGGGTAATTAGCCCCTGTGCCGCACTTTTTACTTTAGCGCCAGCCTTTGAGTCGGTGTAAATCTGCCCTGAAACAAAAAAGAAATCGTAACAGATCCCATGCAAGGCAATCCCTAAAATTAGCATGAAAAACAAGTCGCCGGAGTTGCCAAAGGCAAAAAGCAAATAGCGAACTCCCCAAGCAAGCATGCCAAATAAAATGGTTTTTTTGAACCCATACCGAGTGAAAAAAACGGGGAGTAGCAACATGAAAAACACTTCGGAAACTTGCCCTAACGATGCCCATGCGGTAGAATTGGCAACAGCGAGCTCGGTTAAAAACGGACTGATGTTTTGGTAGTAAAACGCCAACGGAATACAAATGAGCACCGAGGCAATGAAGAACAACAGAAAGTTACGGTCTTTTAAGAGTTGGAGGGCATCGAGCCCTAAAATATCGGAAATACTTGTAGAGCCTCCTTCGTCTTTTTTAGGGGGCGTTTTAGGTAATGTAAAGCTCAGTACCCCTAAAATACCAGAAGCTACAGCGGTGAGTAAAAAGGTGTTTTTCAACATACCTTGTTCTATATTTTCCATTGAATCCCACTGAAAGGCAAAGCTGATGAGTAAGCCTGCCACAATCCACCCTACAGTGCCAAACACACGGATTCGAGGAAATTGCGCGGCAGGGTCTGTCATTTGGTTGAACGATACAGAGTTGACCAGCGCTAAGGTCGGCATGTAGGCAATCATATACCCTAATACGTATGGATAAAACGCGGCAAACTCATTCGCTTGCGACATCTGATACATAAGAACTGCCCCTATCAGGTGGAGTATGCCTAGAATTCGCTCGGCATTGAAATACTTATCGGCAATGAGGCCAATGATAAATGGTGCGATAATCGCGCCCCACGATTGGGTAGAATATGCCATGGCAGACTCAGCTCCTGTGGCTTTTAGGTTTGCCGCCAGAAACGAACCCATTGTTACAAACCAGCTTCCCCAAATGAAAAACTCTAGGAACATCATGGCAGAAAGCTGCGTGCGTATTTTCAAATTCATAATTACGAGTGATTTTGGTGGTGTTGTGAAATACCGAATTTATAAAAAATCTTGAGAAGACACGTAGGAATATAAGAAGGAAAGAAGGGTTTTACTTCCTGCGTTACCCGTGTACCTTTGCAGGTAGAAATAGATGAAAAAACACAATATGCTACATCTTAAACTCCCAACCGACCCGCGCTGGACCGACATCGCCTCAAAAAACATTGAAGATATTTTAGTAGACCATGCCTATTGCGAACAGAAGGCAGCATCTAGCTGTATTTCGCTGATTGTGCAATACCCTGATAAAGAAAAGTTAGTGGAAGAGCTAACACCGGTGGTTGCCGAAGAGTGGAGCCATTTCGAACGTGTGATAGAGCAACTCAAAAAGCGAGGGTACCAACTTGGTAGAATGCGCAAAGATGAATATGTAAACGAATTGATGAAACATGTACGCAAAGGAGTGAGCCGCGAAGAACAACTTACCGATAAACTCTTAGTAAGCGCACTCATTGAAGCCCGCAGTTGCGAGCGCTTTAAAATGCTATGGCAAAATATTGAAGATGAAGAACTACAGAAGTTTTATTACGAACTGATGGTTTCGGAAGCCGGACATTATACGAATTTTATTCAGCTGGCAAGGCACTATCAGCCGAGGGAAATTGTAGATAAACGCTGGCAGGAATTCTTAGAAATAGAAGCCGATATTATAGCCAATTTGCAGCCTCGCCCCGATCGAATGCACTAAAAGAAGAAAGTTCATATTCTTTTGACCGCTGCACTCACTCAGTTGTCATATCATTAGTTCGTTTGAAATATGAACATTAAATTACCATAGTGTAAATATTGATTTGTATACCACTCATTACTAACCAATACCTTCAGGAAAAAAGTTTTTTCTTGGGTTTACAACATCACATTGACTTATGAAGGATAATACAACCGATTGGGAAGCATTAGCAAAAAAACTCGAAGAAGGCAGCATACCCCCGCCGCCAGACTCTGCCGAAGAAAGGGCAATTCAAGAAGACTGCGAAAAAATTTGGCAAAGTGCCGCTAGCATTGGCACTAAGCACTACAGAACAGGCAACCTCTCTTTACCTGATTTAAACAGATGTATGGAAGCGATGCAACAATGCATTGCCGCTTCAGAGGTAACTTTAGTGCATGATACGCCTGATGTAGAAAACACTGCCTCAAACCGGTTGATTTGGAAGCCCATGTTGCGCATAGCTGCCGGTATTGCCTTTATAGTACTTGCAGGCTGGGGAGTTTACCAATATGTAGAGTTGCCAACCTTTACGAAAACAGACACCCAGGCGTGGGTAAACTACCAAACCGATGTAGCACCAAAAGTATTCGCCCTACCCGATGGTAGTAAAGTTTGGCTGAATGCGAATAGTACACTCTCGTACCCGAAAGCATTTGAGCATAACCGAGCAGTACAGCTTAGTGGCGAAGCGTACTTCGAAGTAGTACCTAATATTGATTACCCTTTTTCCGTATCTACCCAAAGTGGCACTTTGGCTAAAGTGTTGGGAACTCGCTTCAACTTAAAGGCTTTTCCACAAGAAGACATTGTACGGTTGACAGTAGCAGAAGGGGCGGTTTCCTTTGCAGCCTCAGCAGAGCAAACCGTAGAAATCACTGCCAACCAACAAGCAACATTTCATACAAAACAAAAAACGGTAACTCAAGAAACCGTAGAAACGGTTACGGCTACGGCGTGGAAAGAAGGGAGGCTGGTCCTTTCGCAAGTAACACTAGCTGAGCTAGTAGGTATTTTGAGCCGGTATTATCAAGTGCCGATTGAATTGCAAAACCCTTCGGAATTGGCAACGCTCGATTTTAGCACCACATCAACCATGGATTTTAGCGATAAGTCTGCGGAAGAAACGCTTCAAATTGTAACCCTTACATTGGGCATACAGTATCGAAAAACGGAATCAGGATACGAGTTAATTCCTTAAAATTACCCATATATTATACTACAAACCACAATTAATTAACACTACTCAAAAGGTTATGGCTTCTGTGCTGTAACCTTTTATCTTTTTATACTCCGAGGGTGATATTTGCGAATGGTTTCGGAAAGAAAGGTGCGGTCGAGGTGGGTGTAAATTTCTGTAGTAGTGATAGACTCGTGCCCGAGCATGGCTTGTACGGCGCGTAAGTCGGCACCGCCTTCGAGCAAGTGAGTGGCAAATGAATGCCGAAAGGTATGCGGGCTCACTTTCTTGGAAATCCCTGCGGTTTTTGCTGCTTTTTTAACAATATAAAATACCATTACCCTAGAGAGTGGTTTTGCATTTCGGTTTAGGAACACGATGTTTCTGTGGGGTATAGGCGGTAGTTGGTGGTTGCGCACCGAAGATAAATAAAGCTCCAAATAGCGCTGTGCATCTTTACCCATTGGCACAAAACGTTCTTTATTGCCCTTTCCAACGATTTTCAAAAAGCCTCCATCAGAATATACGCCATTTTTGGTAAGGGAAACCAATTCTGAAACCCGCAATCCGGAGCTATACAGAATTTCAAGCATAGCGCGATTGCGTACACCTTCTGCCTTGCTTAAATCGGGCGCCTCAAGGATTTTCAGTACCTCCTGATGCGTGAGTACTTCGGGTAGTTTACGAGGGGTTTGCGGTGGGCTAATTAAGTCAGTGGGGTTATCGGTACGGATTTCGCGTTCTACCAAAAACTGAAAGAAACGTTTGATGCCCGAAATGCGCCGTGCTTGACTAAACGCAGCGATTTCAGTATCGTGTAATGCTTCTACAAAAGAACGGATTTCGGCAGTAGTGGTGGTTTCTGGTGTGCTATCAGGTACATGTTGCTGCAGAAATTGCCAGAGTTGGGTAATATCTTGCCGGTAGGCATCGATACTATTGGGTGCTAATCCTTGTTCTATATGAAGGTATTGTTCAAATGCTTTGATTGCGTGTTGCCAATCCATAGATGTTAGGGGGTTGGTAGCAGGCTTACTTTTCGCGGGCGGCAAGTTGTTCCATTAATTGGATAAGGGGCTGCTTTCGTATGTCAGGCGTGCAAATGTCTTCTAGTTGTTTCAATGCTTTTTGAAAGTACGCTTCAATTTTAGTTTCGGTTTGTTCTCGGATTTTCAATTGGTTATAAATAGCGGTAACCCCTTCAATTTTAGCGGTTTCCGTTTCAATACTTTCTGTAGCAAGCCATTTTTCTAGTTGATGCTTAAGATTACCCGTTGCTTGTTCTCGAGCGGTAATCATTAAAAAAGTCTTCTTATTGGCGGCAATATCGCCGCCTACTTTTTTGCCAAACTGTGCTTGGTTACCGTACACATCGAGCAGGTCATCTTTGAGTTGAAAGGCAATCCCCATATTTTCGCCAATTTGACGGAGAGCCTCGGCTTGTTCGGCAGGAGCTTGCGCAATGAGTGCCCCTAACTGCAGGCAAAACCCGGGTAAAACGGCGGTTTTGAGCCGTATCATCTCCAAATATTCTTCCTTCGTAACGGCATCTTGGGTTTCGAAATCCATATCGAGTTGTTGCCCTTCGCAAACTTCGGCGGCGCACTGGTTAAATAGTTGGAGCACTTGCCGAATCAAAGAGGTTTCTACTTCCATCATTAGTTCATACGCTTTTACGAGCATGGTATCGCCGGAAAGTATAGCGACACTATCGTTCCATTTTTCATGCACGGTAGGGTTGCCACGCCGTAGCGGCGCTTTGTCCATAATATCATCGTGCATAAGGGTAAAGTTGTGAAACACTTCTACACCTAGTGCCGGATAGAGGGCTTTTTGGTAGTCGTCTTTAAAAAGCGAATATCCTATGAGGGTGAGCATGGGGCGCATTCGTTTTCCTCCCAGAGCCATCAAATAGCGGATAGGGTCGTACAAGTTTTGGGGCGATTTTTTTAAGGAAAGTTGGCTGATAGCTTCGTTTATTTCAGAAAGAGCTTGTGATGGATTGAATTGCATTTTGGTGGAATGTTATCTTTGAATAGTTTTTGATAAAGCAATTAAATACAATAAAAGTTTACGACCAGGTCTAAGCGATAAACCGCCACACCAAGTTAAGGATTCAACATAAGTTTATTCGTTTTTTTTCCATTCAGCATACAGGGTAAACCAATTGTTCCAAAAGTTTTAAAATACGTTATCGATGGATATATACGCACAAATCGTATCAAAAGAAAAGAAAATTGCAGTCATTGGGCTAGGCTATGTGGGTTTGCCCATTGCTTTGGCATTTGCCAAAAAAAGCGCAGTAATTGGGTTTGATATTAATGCGGATCGTGTGGCAATGATGCAGCAAGGCATAGATCCCAGCCACGAGTTGGGAAAAGAAGCATTTGAGCAGTGCGATATAGAGTTTACCCATCGGGTTGAAGACCTAAAAGCAGCGAATTTTTACATTGTAGCCGTACCTACCCCTATCGACGAGCACACAATGCCCAATTTGAATCCGCTGTTAGCTGCCTCTGAAACCGTAGGCTGTGCGCTAAAAAAAGACGATTATGTGGTGTTTGAGTCTACCGTGTACCCCGGTTGTACCGAAGAAGATTGCGTTCCTATTTTAGAAAAACATTCTGGGCTAAAAGCCTATGAAGATTTTAAAGTAGGATACTCGCCGGAACGCATCAACCCGGGAGATAAACAACATACTTTAGCTACCATAGTGAAAGTAGTGGCAGGTAACGATGCAGAAGCTACTGAGCAAATTGCTAAGGTATACGAATTAGTAGTAGAGGCAGGCGTATTTCGGGCTGCTTCCATCAAAGTGGCAGAAGCAGCTAAAGTAATCGAAAACACACAACGCGATTTGAATATCGCACTGATGAATGAGCTTTCGCATATTTTTGGGAAGCTCAACATTAATACTTACGATGTGCTCGAAGCGGCTGGCACTAAATGGAACTTTCTGAAATTCCACCCCGGCTTGGTAGGAGGGCATTGCATTGGGGTCGATCCGTATTACCTCACCTATAAAGCGAAAGCGATTGGCTATATGCCCGAGATTATTCTCAGTGGCAGGCGCACCAACGACGAAATGGGCGCAGCCGTTGCCAAAAATATTGTACAGAAATTAGCGCGTTTGGGGCATAATCTATCGCAAAGTCGAGTATTAGTGATGGGTGCTACTTTTAAAGAAAATGTTGCCGATATCCGTAACTCTAAAATTATTGATGTAGTAACCGAGTTGAAGTCGTTTGGGCTAACCGTAGAAGTGTGCGACCCACACGCCAATGCTGGAGAGTTTTTAGCAGAGTATGGAGAACCTTTAGTTCCTATGCCTAGAGGGCAGTACCAAGCGTTGGTAATGGCCGTGATTCACAACGAATACCTAGCCATGGAAAATGAGGAACTGAAACGCTATGCTGCTGAAAACTGCCTATTAGCTGATATTAAAGGGAAATTTAGGCAGAAAGCAGAAGGGTTCTATTATTGGAGCTTGTAAAAGCATGTAGTGTGGGTTAAGTAGTGCGCCAGAAACGAACGAGCAGCGTTTCAACTAACAGAAAAAACAAAGCAAGGAGCAAGGCATACCGCCAAAGAGGTTGGGCAAATTGCTGTGCTTTGAAATCGCGAGTAAACGAGGCTTCGTCGGGGTTTTCGTATAGTTGCACATTGGGAAATTGCTCGCTGAAGTCTTTGAGTTCCTCTTCGGTAAAAAACTGTAAATCGGATTCTGCCTTGTCATAATTGAGAGCGATATACCCGATGGGCTCTTCGCTGCTACGTTTAATCATTTGGTAATTCCCTGCTATTGCCTCACTTCTGGGTAACGAAATGAGCAGTTCGTTCCCTACCATGCGCTGTTCTGGAATAAATTCGAGGGCATCAAGTTGGAATTTCACCACATCGTTGCGAGTAAAATCGCGTACTTTGATTGCCGCCATCCCTTCAGCAAATGAATATGCCATGCGATCGGTGGCAACCTTACTGCTTAATGCAATTTTGTACATCACCGGTACAAATAGAGCGTGGCGGAAAAAGTCGGTCGTTTGCGGAGCAAGCGGGCTGGCAAATAAGAATACATTATGGGTTTCTCTGCGGAAAATGGATAAAAAGTTTTGGTTGTTTTTAAATTGAAGAATAGGCTCGCCAATATTCCCCCAGCGGTATGCGGCAATACCTTTAGGCATGCTCATATTTTTGCTCATCTTTTCAAAAACGCCCTCAAAAAATGGGTTTTCAAGTTCTGGGTTTTCCAAGCCTACAAAGGCTTGCTGTTGAAAATTGCCACTGCCTTGCTGAAACGGGATGCCAAGTAGCGCGCTATAATCGGTTACATTAGCAGTTAAACCGGGAAACACGGCAAGGCTAACCCCTTTTTGCATGGCTTCGGTAAGTGCTGTGCGAAGGGCATTATCAATGTTATCGAGGTTTTCTAAAATCACTAAATCGGCATTTTGAAGGGCGTTGTAGTCGAGGTCGTTCACATTGAATTGTTGCAAGCTAAAAAACGATTCACTGCGGTACACTTGCGGTAGGTAGGGTGTATTAGTAGGTGTTACGAGTACAATATCAATCTTAGGGGCAATTTGCAAAGTGAAGTAGTATTCGTTGTCGAATACGATGGGGTAGTCGTCTAGCTGGATACGGCAGGGTTTACTACCCGACTCGGTAACGGCAAAATTGAGTTCAACTAATTCGGAAGTCCCGCCCGCTACGGTTACCGTAGTACTTGCCACTTGCTTTTCGTCTACATACAAACGCACTACTTGGTCGGTTAAGGTTTCTTCTGCATCGTTATTAATTTTGATACTCAGTGTCGTATTTTCTTGTAGTTGGATGAAAGGACTTTCCAGCCAAACAGAATCAACGAACAGGTTGGTTTGTTGTGTGGCGCGTAATGGAATAAGGTAATAGTTTTGAGCGGTATCTAAAGCATTGGCGTTGAGGGTTTCGGAAGGGTAGCGTTGAAAATCGGAAATCCAGAATATGTGGTTGCCACGCGGACTGCCATTTTGCTCGAAAGCCTGTTGTTGTAAGCCTTTCACTTGTTGCCATGTGAGGTCTGTATTGTTAAACGATATTTCGGTAAGGCGCTCGTTGAAACGGGCAGCGTCGTAGAAGAAAGGAGTGCTCTCTGTCGTGTTGTTGGTAACAAGCTGGTAAAGTGTGTTAGATGGAAAAATAGCGGTGAGTTGCTCGGCTTGCCGAAGGGCAATATCAAACAAACGGCGGTTATCTTGCTCGTTTTGCATGCTGTACGAGTTATCAAGGTAAACGCTTACATAGTTGCTGCTTTGTTGTATAGTACTTTGCTTATTCGGGATGAAAGGGCGGGCAAAAGCTAGTACTAAAAACGCAATGAAGAGAATACGGGCTAGTAATACTAGCAGATTTTTCAGTTTATTGCGGGCGTTGGTAACTTCTTTTACCGTGCGTAAAAAGGAAACGTTGGTAAAATACACTTTTCGCGCACGTTGAAAATTGAAAAAGTGAATGATGATAGGGATACTCACTAATAGTAGCCCATATAAATAGGAAGGATATAGAAAGCTCATAGTTTGATTCGGAATTCTTTAAAAAGAACTTGCCAAGGTGTGAAGCCTTGGCAAGTTCTGCAAATAGTTTTATGCAAAAGGAACGATGCGCTTTAAAAAAGCGGGATTAGTCGGTTGCCAACCGACTTACCAAATTACCGAAGAAAATTGCATTGGCAAATAGCTTATTAGTGCCGTACCAAAAGGCTCGAAAATTCGGGTTATCTGCCATGGAAATAATTCTACCACTACCAAGGCTACTCACTGTAATAGCGGCAGTTCCTTTCAGCATATTTAAATTCTTAGCAGAAATATACCCACTTAACAAAGGATTTTCGGTATACACCAACGGATTTGCATATTCATTTTTACTTTTTTTAATAAACGTTTCGCTATTGCGGAAAATCGGGATTTGTGTAGACCGGTACCCATATCCTAGTGGGTGCGTAATATCAAGTTGGGCTTCAAAAATGGCGCCTCCTATACGTTGTGCTCCTTGGTTTGCTTGCAAGTTAGCATAGGTAAAAGTAACGGTTGAGTCGGGGGTACCCCCTTGCTCGAAAGTTAGATCTGTTAACTTTTGCGCATTGAGCCAACGGTTCGCGCCTTTCACAGCTACTACCGTTCCACCGTTTTGTATCCATTCTTTTAAGTTGGCAACTCCTCTTTCCGAAACAGTTCCATACGAGCCGTTGGGCATTAGTATCACATTATAGCGGTCTAAGTCGATGCGTGAAAGTGCCTCTGCTTCGATTTTAACAACCGGAATGCGATAGCGTTGGTCGAGTTGGTGCCACATTTCTCCGGCTTCGTAGCTAGAAGTGCCTTCGCCTACCACTAAGGCTACTTTAGGCATACGGAGCCGATCGATTGAAGGGCTGCCCATATCAATCCCTTGGGCTAAGCCGGTGGGTAGGGCATATACGCGAATCCCATCTTCTCTGGCAATGGTTTGCATCATGTCAAACAATTCGTCGGGGGTTACTTCGGTTTGTAAACCTACGGGTACTACAATGCTCCCATACGAGAATGTTTCTTCGTTTCCATCAATGGTATGCGAAAACTGATTGGAAGCTACTTTGGTGATCACTCCGGCACTTTGCAGCCTGTACAACGAGCGGGGTGCATAGTAACCATCCCAACGGAACGTGTACCCTATCATGCTTTTCCCTCCTACGACTATCTTTTGTGGAAAATTCACTGTTTCCACTGCTTCTCCGAGTATATCTTCGCTAAAGGCTCTGCTCCCCAATTCGGCATATGGTAGCCCAAAAGCCAGAGGAAGCGTCCAGGTGGAAACATCGTAAAATAGGCTATCGCGGAAAGAGGTCTGCGTTCGAAACATACCCTTCACCAAAGTGTACTGAGGTTGATTGAGCGGTACAAGATAGGCATTCCCTTGGCGGAATGTTTGTCCGTTGGCGCGAACATCTTTTTTCAATTGATATACCTCTACCTGATGTCTTTTCAGCATTTCGAGCAGGTGGAAGTTGCGGGCATCGTCGAATTCGCTACCGAACACGTAAGCCTTTACATTATCGGCATTAGCGCGGCTTTCAGCTTCTTGGTAAAACCGACGTTGGTAGTCGAGCAATTCTTGGCGCAGTGCATGAGCGGCTTCTAAGGTCGAGAGCGAGGTAGTAAACTGATTCCGGATGGTAAACGGAAAGGTAAGCAATCCATTGGCACTTTCTTGCCGATGCCCCCGCGAACTTGCTTGTTCAAACAGAATGGCAATAGCACCTTGTGGATCGGGGTACGAGGCTCCTTTGCCATAATAGAAATCGTCGTAGTTTTCTTCAGAAAAGTAGGAAGACCCTATCTTGTCGAGCGCTTTTGCATGGTAAGTGGCTATTTTTTCGGTGAAGCGAACATTTTCCTCTGGGGTTAGTGGGTTCTTCCGCGAAGGAATCCCCGGCTGAAAAAAGAAGGTAGAATTTGTTCCCATTTCATGATGGTCGGTTAAAATATTAGGCCGCCAACGCTGGAAATTTCTAACACGCGCTTGCGATTCGGGCAGTTGGGCAAAAAGCCAATCGCGGTTCAAATCAAACCAGTAATGATTCGTCCTGCCTCTTGGCCATGGTTCGTTGTATTCTCGATCTTCCGAGTTGCTTACCATCGTCGCATTTTTGTGAGAGTTTACCCAGGTAGAGAACCGGTGTAAACCATCGGGGTTAAACGAAGGGTCGAGCAACACCACCGTATTTTGCAACATTTCTACCACGGCATCGTCTTGCGCTGCCGCCAGATGATACAACACTAAAGGAACGGCATTGGACCCACTCGCTTCGTTGCCATGGATGCTGTACCCCATCCATACTACTGCCGGCATGTTAGCTATATCGAGCGAACCCGATTGGGCAGGATTGGTCAGCGCCACATGGTCGCTGCGTATCTTATCAATGTTTTGGTGGTTCTCCGGAGCGGTAATAGTGAGCAACACGAGGGGGCGTTTTTCGTACGTGTACCCTTGTATTTCGAGTGTTACACGGTCTGATACCGCTGCAACTCGTTCAACATATCGCAGCAGTTGATCGTGCGAAATATGCCACTCTCCAATTTGATAGCCTAATACTTCCTCTGGTGTAGGGATGGAAGGGTCGTAGGCAATTCCTTCAGGCAGATAATAATTAAGAGTAGGGTTGGTTTGTGCTTGCAGAGTAAACTGCCCAAACATCCCGATTAGGCAGCAAAGCCAGTAATTCCATTTCATAGAGTAGTAATTTTTGTTTGTAGAAATAATGTTGCTAGGAAACACATTAAAACTAAAGCATTTTGAGGGAAATTGTTGAGTAGCGTTTCTGATATTAAAACGTACAGGTGTAATTTCATGCCCTATCGCTTATATTTGCGGGCTGAAAGAAATCACACAGAAATAAAGCTAAAAAACCGTGAAAAATTTACCGTATATCTTACAGGCAATCCTGTTTATTCTCGTTATCGGGTTATATGTACTTCATTTTCAAGGAGAAAATACCAAAGAAACAGTTGAAGCTCAGCAGCCTACTGCCAACAAAGGGGCGGGCAAAGGGGTAACCATTGCATACATAAACATGGACACGCTTTTCGCAAACTATAAATATTACGAAGATCTTTCTGATGATTTCACTCAAAAGAGAGATAAAGCGCAAAAAAGTATCGAGCAGCGAGGTAGAAAATTAGAGAAAGAAGTGATTAGTTTTCAGCGCCGTGCCCAAGCAGGGCTTATGTCGCAGAACGACATCCGTGCTACTGAAGAAACCTTACTGGGCGAACGCCAAGAACTCGAAAAGTATACCCAAACTGTATCGGCGGGTCTTATGGAAGAAGAAGCTGTACTTAACGAAAAACTATACGACAAAATTCAAACGTTTTTGGAAGAGTATAACAAAACTAGGCAGTACGATGTGGTTATTAACTATGTAGAACGCAGTCCTACGTTTTGGTATGCAGGCGATGCCCTCGATATTACCAAAGAAGTGGTGGATTCGCTCAATGTGCGTTACGAGGCAGAAAAGCAAACAGAAACAGCCGAATAAGTTAAGCGCTAAGTAAATTCTCTCGATATACAAACCCCTATTTTCGTATAGAAAATAGGGGTTTTTTTAACGGTTCAATATCGTTAAGTTTTCTGTGTCTTTAATTATTGTACCTTCACATTACACAAATCAAATTTTAAAACTTTATCGCAAAAACCATGAGAAATTATCTTTTTTGCATTGTAGCCATTGCGCTACTATCAAGTTGTGTTTCGAAAAGCGAATATGAAAAAATTAGCGAAGAACGCGACTTGCTTAAGGCAGAATTAGAAAATACCGAGAAGCTCAACCAGCAGATTTCTTCTAAAATGGATGAAGTAGGGGTGCTACTCGATTCTATCGAAGCTTCTGACGAAAGTTTGAGCTTACAACTCGAAAAAGGCACTAGCTACTCTGACTATACCTCGCGCCTGGAAAACATTAACGAGGTAATTGAGAATAGTAAATCTAAAATTGAAGAGATGGAAAAAATGTTGGCAGAGTCTGACGCTAAAAGCTCTTCATTAGCTCGAATGGTTGCCAAGTTGCGCCAGAGTGTTGAGCATAAGGAAAGCCGTATTGCCGAGTTGAACACCCAAGTAGAAAAGTATAAATCGGAAAATGCCGCTTTGATTAAAACGGTCGATTTGCAAAACCGCGAGTTGAAAGACCAGGAGTTGCTCATTCAACAAAAACGCGAAGAGCTGGAGAAGTTGCAGGCTGATATTGAAGATGCAAACCAAACCATCGAAGATACCAAAGCACAGCTTTTCTTCGACCAAGCCGAAGCAATGGTAGAGGCAGCAGAACGGACAAAGTTTGCCCCCAAGAAGAAAAAAGAAACCTATCAAAAGGCATACGAATTATATAAGCAAGCCTTTGAAGCAGGCAACAAAGAAGCTTTTGCACGTATGGAAGAACTAGAAGGGAAAATGTAAGGGGAACATTCGATTTAAAAGGGATATAAAAAAAAGGACTGCGGAAAAGCAGTCCTTTTTTCATTAAGCAACCATTTGCCGTTTTCGTTTGGCATCCTCTAAGCTCTTTGCATATTTTATATGTTTAGGAACTCCTCGGAAATCCCAAACCAAACCTAGAAAAGAGAAGAGTTTTAATACATAGTATGTAATATCGATTTCCCACCAAAAGAACCCTGCTTTGGTAGTCATAGGGTAGTAGTGGTGATTGTTGTGCCATCCTTCGCCAAGGGTTATAAGCGCTAGCCAGAAGTTGTTGCGCGATTCATCGCCGGTTTTGTACCGTTGCGTTCCAAAGTAGTGTGTAAGGGAGTTAATACAGAAAGTGCCATGGTACAAAAATACAGTGCTCATGAAAAAGCCAATCCAAATGGTAGATACGCCTGCAGTAGTGCCAATCGCTTCGAATCCTCCTCCATTTACTAGGCATCCTATTGCATATACTACACCTAGTAAGATAATCGGGGGTACAAGGTGGTATCTGTTCAAAAACACTAATTCTTTGAACTTAGTGAAATCTTTGATAAGCCCATACTTGGTTTCTTTGTAGTCTGGACCGAGAATCCATCCTAAATGAGAGTACCAAAACCCATATAGTTTCATAGAGTGAGGGTCTTCGGGATGGTCGCTGTGGCGGTGGTGTTCGCGGTGGTGTGCAGCCCACCAAAGTGCTCCTTTTTGTACAGAAGTTTGCGCCATAAATGCGAGGAAAAACTGGAAAATCCGCGAGGTTTTGAAAGAACGGTGGGAAAAATACCGATGATACCCTGCCGTGACAAAAAACATTCGGATAAAATACAGACTAAAACAAACAATCCAATCAAAGAGTGTTGCGCCCGTCCAAAAAGCGAAAAGCGGGGCGATGTGGATAAGGCCAAAGCCAATTTCGTTTTTGAAAACAGGCCTGTTACGGAGTTCTTTTTGCATCAATAAAAAGGTTTGAAATATGTGTAATGAAAAATTTGTTTGCTATTTAGTTTAAAAAACCTACAAATATCACGGTACTTAAAAGTGAATTCTACAGGCTTGCTTTACGAAAATAACAGATAATGGGGTAACTTACCGAAAAGGAATGTCAAAAAAAATGACAAATCTTATTTCTTTTTACGCACCCAGTTGATAAACTTTCGGATTTCTGGGTCGTTTTGTAGAGCCTCTAACGTATTGTAGTATTTGCCTAAGGTTTTTTCGTCGTATACTTGATGGATTTTATAATGGCAGTCTGGGCACACATAAATCCCACGGTGTTTCATTTCTTGCTTTGAAAACTGTTTTAGAAACCAGTTTTTTCGATGATTTTTTCTAGGAATGAGATGATGAAATGTAAGCGGTTTTTCTCGTTGGCACAGCTGACAGTATTGTAAGCTCATGAGTAACATTAACAAAGCGTTTACTAAAAAAGGTTGCCTTTTTGAAAATCAGACAACCTTTGAGCAGCGCAATCAGATTGCAGTTTCGTTAAGATTTCAGTTCTACGAGTTTGAAACCCTGTCCGTGTACATTCATAATTTGCAAGTTAGGGTCGGGCTTCAAATACTTCCGCAGTTTGGTGATATACACATCCATACTTCGAGAGTTGAAGTAGTTATCATCAAACCAGATTTTTTTTAGGGCGATGGAGCGGTCGAGCATTTGGTTTTTACGAAGGCATAACAAACGCAATAATGCCGACTCTTTCGAAGTGAGTTTTTGTTCTTCTCCATTTCGAATGAGTTTTTGGGCATCTGAGTCGAACGTGAACTCTCCAATTTCGAAGCGGGTTTGCTGTTCTTTTTCTTGATCGGCACGAGAGGTGCGTTTCAAAATTGCTTTAATACGCATCAGGAGTTCTTCCATGCTGAACGGCTTGGTTACGTAGTCGTCGGCACCTACCTGGAAGCCTTGGATGGCATCTTCCTTCATGGTTTTAGCTGTGAGAAAAATAATGGGGATTTCCTCGTCGAGTTCGCGAACTTGTTCGGCAAGGTTGTAGCCGTCAATTTTGGGCATCATCACATCGAAAATACACAAATCGAATTCTTCGCGGTTGGGAGTGAGTTTCTTGAAGGTTCGTAAGCCCGATTCTCCATCGCGGCATAGCGTAGTTTCATATCCTTTTACATCGAGGTATTCCTTCAACAATTGCCCCAAGTTGGGGTCGTCTTCTACTAACAGAATTTTAGGATTGCTCATAGGCGTAAATAGCTAGGAAAGTGCCCAAAAGGCAGTTCAAATTTGATTTCATACAAAAAACGTAAAATAAATACTTTGAAGTTACGTCTTTGTCCAATTTTGCCCTACCTGACCCCGATGGCTTAGGATAAATTAATGACTTCTGTCAAAATTTAACATTCTGCTGAGCTACTAACGCCACAAGATTTGCCTTCGGAAATGCAGGCTGCTTTATTGAAGGCATATCATTGGCTTACCCAACTACTTCTCCTTTGAGGGTAGCTGCTGTACATTCGTTTACTTTTACGTACACGTATTCCCCTTTTTGGTGTGTGCCAGCAGGGAAAACGACTACTTTGTTGGCAGAGTTACGACCTTGCAAAAAATCGTCGGAGCGTTTCGAGGTTCCTTCAATGAGGACTTTGAAGGTTTTCCCAATGTCGCGTTGGTTACGTGCCAACGAAATTTCTTGCTGCTTTGCGATAATTTCTTGCAATCGGCGTTTTTTGATATTCAGCGGGATGTCGTCTTTATATTTTTTGGCAGCTAAGGTGCCAGGGCGTTCTGAGTAGTAGAACATATAGCTGAAGTCGTACTGCACATAATCCATCAGGGTGAGCGTTTCTTGGTGTTCTTCTTCGGTTTCGGTGCAGAAACCGGCAATCATATCAGAAGAAATGCCACAGTCTTCGCCTAAAATGCGTCGAATTGCATCTACGCGGTTCATGTACCATTCGCGGGTATATGTACGGTTCATCAGTTCTAATACCCTAGAGTTACCGCTTTGTGCGGGTAGGTGGATGTATTTACAGATGTTTTCGTAGCGCGCCATGGTATGGAGCACTTCGTCGGTAATATCTTTCGGGTGCGAGGTAGAGAAGCGCACGCGCAAATCGGGGTGTACTTTGGCAACCATTTCAAGTAGGTTGGCAAAGTTTACAATTTCCTCAGTTCCTTTTTTTTCAAGGCGAGCTTTATTGTTTTCTTCAGCCGACCATTTGTACGAATCTACATTTTGCCCTAGCAGAGTTACCTCGCGGTAGCCTTTATGAAATAAATCTTGTGCTTCGGCTACAATCGAATGAGGGTCGCGGCTACGTTCGCGCCCACGAGTGAAAGGCACCACGCAGAACGAACACATATTATCGCACCCTCGCATAATAGAAATGAATGCGGTAACGCCGTTGCTGTTTAGCCGCACAGGTGTAATATCGGCGTAGGTTTCTTCGCGCGAGAGAAACACGTTGACCGCCTTTCTGCCATCGTCTACTTCATTGATTAGGTTGGGTAAATCGCGATAGCTATCCGGTCCGGCGACGATATCTACGATTTTTTCTTCTTCCAAAAGCTGTTTTTTGAGGCGTTCTGCCATACAGCCTAGCACGCCTACGGTCATTTCAGGCTTGTTGGCTTTAATTGCGTTAATGTGCTTGAGCCGATTGCGCACTGTTTGTTCGGCTTTCTCGCGGATAGAGCATGTATTGAGGAACACAAGGTCGGCATCTTCTACGTTGGAGGTAGTTCCGAAACCCTGCTTTTCTAGGATGGAAGCTACAATTTCGCTATCTGAGAAATTCATTTGGCAGCCATAGCTTTCTATGTACAATTTGCGCTGCCCTTCTTTAGCTGTATCTGCCGACTTTCGAATTTCTTCTGTAGGTTTAAGTTCCTCTCCGGTTGCAATATCAATATCTCTGATTAAATCGTTAGCCATAACTCTATCAACATTAAGTAATGTATATACAATGAAAGGAACATATCGATTTCCTTAAAGTTTTCTATACCATTAGAATTTGAAAATGAATGCAAAATTAAAAAATATACCAAGATTTATAAGGGGTAGATGTTATAATTCCATTTAGTTGATTTATAAGGACTTATCAGTATGTGAGAATCTTGGAGAAATGTATTGTAAATCGAAACACTATCTTACAGAGGTGATTTGTGCGTACTTTATTACTCGAAGCATGATTATTATTTTTTCTGGTAGTTCTATGGAATTTAGTTTCTATCTGCATCTGTTTAAAGAGAGTCTGTACAACAAGTCTTATTTTACACATAACTACCTCTATGGAGTATACCGAAGTAACCATACAATGTTCGGCATCACTTACCGATATTTTTGTGGCTGAACTAGCCCATTTAGGCTATGATAGTTTCCTCGAAGGGGAAGATGGACAGCTTACAGCTTCAGTGCCTAAGTCTCAATTTGAAGAGGCTGTGCTGGAGTCCGTAATCAACAAGTACACTACCGAAGCCCCTATTCCATTCACATGGGCACATGTAGCCCCTCAAAATTGGAACAAACTCTGGGAAAGCAACTATCCGTACGTAATAATTAACGAGCGTTGTGCCATTCGTGCTTCGTTCCATACTTTACCTAAGCCTTATGAGTTTGAGCTAGTGATTACCCCGAAGATGTCGTTTGGAACCGGGCATCATGCCACTACCATTTTGATGCTACGTGCACTGATGGCGTATGATTTCCAACAGACTACTGTCTTAGACCTAGGGACTGGCACAGGCGTGTTGGGTATCATGGCGTTAAAACTTGGGGCGGCATCGGCAGATGCTACCGATGTGGAAGAGTGGTCGGTTGAAAATGCCTTAGAGAACGCCCAAGAAAATGGGGTACACCCTTTTGTCGCCCGGCAGGGGACTGTAGCGCAGCTTTCTTTTCCCAATGCACCTTACGATCGGATACTTGCTAATATTAATAAAAACGTGATTTTGGATGAGCTGCCCTCTTACGCTCATTTGTTAAAACCCCAAGGATTGTTTTTTACGAGCGGGTTCTACGTTGCCGATTTAGCTGATGTAGAAGCCATAGCTCAAAAACAGGGGTTGCATCTTTTAGCGCACAACGAACTTGACAATTGGGCAGTAGGCGTATTTCGCAAAGAATAACCGAACCTCTCAGACTTACGAACGTTTCCATCAAAGACTAAACTCCTTAAAAAAACAGCGCATATCGTTATGAAAAAAGCCTTCTTTTTGCTGCTACTCAGCTATGCCCCTTTGGTTTGGGCACAAACGCCAACTTCGGGAGATGCTACACTCGACCCTAAACGGAAACTGTTTCAAGATGAATCCATTTTCATAGAAGATGTAAACTTGGCGCTAGAAAAAGGCCGTGCAGCCGATAAAGAGGTGCTTTCGAGCCTGATGGACTCTATATGGACTAATAATATTTTAGTACCAAGCCAGAAAGAATTGGTGTTTGATGTTTCTTGGAAAATGGAGCTACAGGGGTATCCCGCCGTTCCTTTCTTGCGTGATTTTTATGGTACGGTAGCCTTTGGTATACGGAATAACCGCTTTCCGGAAGGGCAGCTAGATAGCCTACTCAATCTAGTAGAGCAAATGCTTGAACAACAAGCTGACCGCACGGTGGTCAGCCGCTTCCTACGTTCGGCACGAGCATATATGCAGTTAAGTATTTTGTACAAAGCTCATAACTACCAACTAAAAGTAGCTAATGCCGAAGGAATCCGCTTCCGCTATGAATTTGACGATGAAAATGAACCTGTAGTGGATACGCGCTCCCCTGATTTTGAAGAACCGAAACCAGCAGAAGATGAAGGCATGGAATGGTTTCCTGGTGGCGATGAAGAAGCTACAGACGATGGATGGGGCAGCGAAGAAACTACCGAAGAGGATAGCGAGTGGGGAACTTGGGAAACCGAAGAAGAAACGGAAACTTCTGATGATGAATCCGCTTCAAATGATGGATGGGGCTGGGGCGATGAAGAAGATGATTGGAGCTCAGGATGGGATACCCAAGAGGGGTTCTCAGATTATGGTGATGGCTGGTCGGCGGTAGACCCTAACGAGGGCAACCCCGTAGAAGTAGTGGAAGTGGATAGCATTACTGTGCCA
>CAYMYI010000068.1:17082-21740 GCA_964394585.1 uncultured Roseobacteraceae bacterium | reverse complement strand
CCCATGGGTTAAGTCGTAGGCGACTACATACTGAGGCAGCGTGTTCGGGCAAACAAATAGCTCATTGGGTATTTCTAAAAGAATGGTGTCGCGTACAATCACATTCACAGATGCTGTATTGCTTTCGCATCCTGTTACATTATCGGTAATGGAAAGTGTGTACGATTGAATACCTACGGGTGTTCCTTCAGGAATTGCCAAGTTGGCATCTGTAGTTGCATTAGACCAATTATAAGTATAATCACCTGAGTAAGAGATGGTAGGCATGATTGCAGTAGGCAAATCTTCAGGACATAGCGTAACTTGGTTAGGAAGCGTGATTTCAGGATTAGGATTATACGTGATTACGACCTCGTCTTCCGTAAAACAAGCAGGTCCTAAATTTTGGTTGGTTACTCGAACGCGATAACGAAAAGTTCCTTCCCTTTTCACTGTAATGGTAGGGCTATTTCCTTCCGATTCAATAACGCCACCAGCGTCAATCCGCGTCCAGGCGAAAGTATAACTCGTTCCAGTCATTGCATTTTGGGGGGTAGCATCGAGCGTAACTGCCTCATCTACCATACAACGAGTAATATCTCCCCCGAGATCGATGATGGGTTCTTCGCGAACTGTTACTACGATGTTATCGGTGTATGTACACGGAAATGTCGGGTCTGACGTATCTTCTACGGTAACAGTAAGCGCATTAACGCCTAAGGTATTCACTTGTGTGATAGGTCCCGTATCTCCATTTGACCAAGAAATGGAGTGCACCGAAGGATTATAAGGAAATGCTGTAGACGCATCGATGATGTACACTCCTTGGCAAAGCGCCCATTCTACATCAGGACCTAAGTCGACTCCAATATCACGGTTATCCACGGTGAATGTGGCAGTACGTTGGCAGCCAATATCGTTTTCCAACGTAGCAGAAATTGTTGTAATGCCCGGGTCGGTTACTGAAAACGACGATCCGGTAGAACCATCAGACCACGTTACATTAATCGTAGGATCTACCGCTATATCTCCTGATAAATCAATAGTATAAGGGCCTTCGCAAATGGTGGTACTCGCCGGATGAGAAGGAACGGGAATGGGGCGGTCTGTAATGGTAACCGTTGAAGTGCGCTGGCATCCTGAATTAGGATTTACTACTGTGATGGTATAAGTACCTGCAACTGTGGTTGTAATGCTTGGTGTAGTTTCTCCAGTGCTCCATTGGTAGGTGAAATTGGGAGCATGGCTGAAATCGCTTGCATCGAGGGTTACCGCATCGCCTACGCATTTATCAGTATTAGCAAGTATTGGAATGACAGGGAGCGGGGTAATGATGACTAGTGCCGTTTGTTGCGCTGTACAACTGGTGGTTAAGTCGGTTACTTCGAGGGTATAATTCCCCGATTGGGTTGGCAGTGCATTGGTAAGACTCAGCGTGGCCTTAGTGCTTACTTCGGCTCCTGAAGGATCGAGCCAACGGAATGAGGCATTAGGAGTAGTTGCCGTTAGGGTAATATTTTCGCCTTCACAAGCCATAGTAGTTCCCGTAAAAGAAGGTGTTGGCAGCCCTTCAATGGTTACATTTTGATTGATTGTATTCACACACCCATTGGCATCTGTGTAGGTGTATTCCACAAGGTACGTGCCGGTGCCCAACGTAGAAGGACTGAACGTATTGGTCCCTGTTCCGGCTACAGTGAACGTTCCTCCATTTCCACTCGATGGATCGGGAGTGGCTTCTAGCGCGATATCTGCATCATTTTCACAATATGTAGCATTTAGGTTGGTAAAGCTAAGTGTAGGGAGTGGGTTTACAATCACTGTAAATGGCGGAGAGGTATCGGTACAACTGTTATTACCGGTAACTTCAAGGCGATAATCCCCTGCTTGTGCTAAAGTGATATTAGATACAGTCCATGTAGCAGAGGTACTTACCACCGCGTTGCTAGCATCGAGCCAGCGGTACGTAGTACCTGCGCCGGCAGCATCAGCGTTTAGGGTAAGGGGTTCGTTAATACATACTTCTAAAGCTCCGGTAAAAGAGGTAATGGGCAGTGGTAAAATTTCTACGGTCTGGTCTATACTGTTCGAACAATTGTTGGCATCAGTATAGGTAAATGTGAGAGTATGATTACCCACACTTAATGCTGATGGATCAAGAGTAGTAATCGGTGTTGTCCCTCCATCAATCGTAAAGACTCCTGTTGCAGGAGTTCCTTGAAGGATAAATGCCGCATCGTTATTACAATATTGAGGCTGCACATTATCAATAGAAACTGAGGGCTTATCTCGGAGGGTAATCTCTGCATTTGCGTAGGAAATATCTACACTCCCCCCACTTAAATCGACGCATGTCCCTAAAAGGGTAAACGAGAGCGTTTCGTTATCGTCGTCGCCATCTTCAGGTGCTGTAATGGTAAACGATTGAGAAATGGCGCCTCCCGCAGCCGGATCTATAAAGGCAACAGATGACGGCATATTTGTAACATAATCGCTTGGATCGACTGTTCCCCCGAATGTTACGTCGAAAGTAGCATCGCCTGAGGTATCTCCGGTGCGGGTGATGGTAATCGTTCCTGTATTGCAACCCTCAAACAACTCATCGGCACCGCTGTCGGTAGTAAAGCTAATCTCTGCTCCCGGGCTTCTGAGTTGTTCTATCAGCACAGAAGAATCTAAACGTCTATCGCCTACATCGGCTACCTTAACCCGTAAGGTGTAAATCTCGCAAGGCTGTACCGTAGCCGATGCTACTAGATTTCCACTGGGGTTGCTAGGGTCTTGTGTAAGACCATTAAACTCATACAAAGTTCCCCCGGTATTGTCGCGGTAGAATTGGGAATTATTTCCATTACAACCATTATCGCCGTTGACGTTGTCAATACTAATTGGAGTAGTAGTTCCTGGAATTAACGCAATGTTTTGAGCCCCTACAATGCCTGGCCCTTCCAGAAACAGCCCAAATACATCATTAAAATCGGCACACTCAAAGCCGTCAACCCCAGGTACTACGGCTCCCAAACAAGAGCCATCCCCTCGTTGGTATTCTTCAGAACCAAACGTGTATTCGAAGGTAAGCGAACTACCAAGCGGTTGAATTTCGAGCACTAATTCACAGGCGTCAAATGTGGGCAAACCTCCCGCTAGTGTACTCAATTGCGCATCTCCAGGTGAGCCTATTTCGGTAGTAGTGCTACAATCATCGTCTCCGCCTACCGCATCTTGAATAATTCCTGTTGAAAGGATAATCCCTCTTTTTTCAATGCCATTGTCATTTAACAAATAGCCTCCGGTAGAACGGTTGTCGCAGTTTAGGGTTTGAGAAACGATGCGTACTCCCGGTCCAATTAGCTCTGCAGCTACATCGGCTGAGGGATTGAGCACAATACAATTGGTTGTAAGTTGAACGTCGCGTGTAATAC
The DNA here is from genome assembly GCA_964394585.1 of uncultured Roseobacteraceae bacterium. GTDB lineage: Bacteria > Bacteroidota > Bacteroidia > Cytophagales > Flammeovirgaceae > CAYUJH01. Next base: position 18,339 of record CAYMYI010000068.1, on the reverse strand, counting down.
TATTGGTGCAATTTGTTGTAGGTTCAGTATATGTGTACTCTACGGTATAGGTACCTACTCCACCCAAATTAGGAGGATCAAATACTGTAGCAGGATTTCCATTGATTGTAAAATTACCCCCTGTAGGTGTCGCTTGTAATGGAAAGGCGAAATCGCTAGCACAATACGAACTGTTTAAACCCACAAAATTTAGCGTAGGCAATGGGTTTACCGTTACCGTAAACGCAGATGATACGCTCACGCACCCGTTCCCGTCGGTTACTTCGAGGCGGTAGTCGCCAGCATCGGAGGCGGCAACACTGGCAATCGTAAACGGATTCGCGGTGCTAACTACGTTGTTGCCCGCATCGAGCCAACGGTACGTAGTGCCGGCTCCGGTGGCATCGGCAGTGAGCGATAGCGCCTGCCCTTCGCAAACCGTAGTGGCTCCGGTGAACGTAGGGTTGTTTCGTTCAAATGTAAAATTTGTTCCATTGAGCGAGGCAATATTAACCGTTCCTGTAGCCACTGTTACATCGGTATTGGTAAGCGATACCTGCCACGCGTCTGTCACATTGGTAACGCTACCGGCTACATTCATCACTAAGAAGTAATAAGAAGCGGTTGTTCCTATATTTTCCGATAAACCTCCTACCGTTACATTGTTTCCTGCTACATCAAGGTTGATAGTAATGCTCCCTCCTATCACTGTGTTATCACCAAGCGTAGAAAAGTCGTCGTCGGTAGAGCGTACTAAGCGTACATCCGTCCACTTATCTGCAGTAGTACTTGAGGTGTTGAACACCATACTTTCGAGGGTCTGCGTGGCATCGCTTACTGCGGAAAACCCAAATACAGCATGGGCAGTACTACATCCTCTTAGAGGAGAAGTGGCAATTCCGTTAGTGAGTTGCGCAAGGGTGAGGGTAGAAACATCGTTATCGGTAATGGCAATATCTTGGGAGATGGTAGTGCCTAAAGTAATGCCCGAAGAAGGGTTGCTGAGGGTTGCCGTGGCAGTTTCTAACGCTTCTACAACGGCATCATCTACGACGGTGAACGTTACGCTGCCTGTTGTGTTTCCATCCAAAATAGTGATTTCTGTATCGCTGAGTGTGTAGTCGCCAGCAGTGATACCGGTGCCGCTGATGGCTATATCGACAGTTTGGTCGCCGCTAACCGCCGCCGATGCGGTTGCCGTGAGGGTGATAACCGTGGTGCCCGCTTCTGTACCTACATTCGCGCTCGCCGAAAGTTCTACGGTGGGTACATCGGGCA
>CAYMYI010000068.1:0-17072 GCA_964394585.1 uncultured Roseobacteraceae bacterium | reverse complement strand
AGGGAAATCTTCGGCTTGCCCTACAGCCGTTACCCCCCCGCCTACAGGAGCTCCGGCAATACTATTTGAATTGAGAATATTGGGGTCTGCCAATACACGGACACGCACTAATTGCCCAATAGCCGGCACTACTGCCGGAATTGTGATATTCCCCGTGATAGCGGTAGCTCCCGAACCCGTACCAGAAGCTACCTGTTCGCCAGTATCTTCAAAATCGCCATCGTTATTAAAATCAATATAAATACGATATTGTTGAGTGTTGGTAAAGAAAAGATTGACTGAAAAAGGGTAGGTATTTCCCACTTCTACCACACCATAGTTAGCACACGAATTTGCATGGTCTACATAAGCAGTCCCATCAGCACCCGAAGAAGATAAGTTATTGAAATAGTCAATCCCTGCAAACTCAAAGCCATCCAAGCCAAAAAAACTATCCAGACTGCCTCCGTTTATGTTGAGTGGCGCTGTTACGGTAGTGGGCAAGGCTAAGCCTGAGGGAGGTTCATCGCCCCGACTCGTAATAAGAGAGGCACGTTGGGTTTCCAAAGCAGCACGCATCCGCGTGATTTGATCGGGGGTAAACAACTGAGAAGATGCCGCGCAACTATAATATGCCATGATGTTGAGTCGCTCGTTATCGGTAAACGTTCCACCACATGTGGGAATTGGATCTCCATTGTTGAAACACTCAAAGTTACCTTGCGGATGCGATTGTGTATCGCAGATTCTATCGCCGTTGGTAGCACATCCCGATTGGGGCGCACAGCTATCTTCAAAGGGATGATACAGACTAAAAGCATGACCAAGCTCATGTGCCAATGTGGTACTTGCCGCCCCATCTCTAATTTCTTTCGCTAGAATTACGGTTCCGTCAATTGCCGGATTTGCACCGGGAAAGTACGCATACCCTGCGGTATACGACCCTGATGTACCATCTTGACCGTCGATTCTATTCACTATCCAAATGTTGTAGTAATCTTGGTTACTCCATCGGCTCAAATTTTTGATTGCTAAATCAGTAGCTGAAGTAGCACCGTTTGTAGTATATCCTGCTAGTACGCTACCATCTACTCGTACGATGCCATCGGTTGCCGAGCAATCGGGAGCGCGTTGTGCCCTAGCAAACCGGATTTGCACATCGCCAAGGGGATTATTGGTAAACCGATCGTTGAGGAAATCCAATGCTGCCTGAATTTCAGCCTCTGAGGGGTTGTACTGCGTACCTACTGCGCCTCCGGTATGGATTACATGAAATACAACAGGAATTGTATGGGTAGTACTTTTGATGCCTTTTTTGATAGGCTCGTTCATTTTTTTGAGGATTGCCTTATTCATCCCTTCAATATCCCAATTTGAGTTGGGGTAGAGCGTTTTGAGCACAGCGGGATCACTTTCAAATCCACACGTTTTCTGCGCCAATGCAGCAAACGATACCAGAACGAAGCATGCTGCCAGAATAAAACGGTTGATTGTTTTGAATAGATGGAATGGTATCATCATCACATGTAGAAAAATTGAATGGTAGTGGTTAAAAGAATGGGTTTTAAACTTTGTTGCGAATACCGATATGTTGAGGTATGCTCGTCATTTATCATTCCAAACTAGCTCTGTTCCCGTTGGCTTTCTTCCAAACGCTCTAACAAATCTTTTTCGCGTCGGTTGTATTCTTCCTCGTCAATCTCGTCGAGTTCGAATTGTAGCTGTAGTGCCATGAGTTCTTCCCTGATTTTACCGGGATCGTAAAGTTGTTCATAGGCTTGTTTATGCAAAATTTTTGCAACGCCTACAATGCCTTTCAGGGGCGCTAAGAAAATATCGTCTAGTAAAAACATAGCGTAGTATGGGCAAAGGTTAATACAGAAGGGAAATTTATAACTGAACATCAAAGTGCTTTCATTCAAGTAAGGCACGAAAATTATGCAACTCATACGTAAGAACCTTAAAAGGTTCTGTAACTTTAAAGCTAACAACTTTAAACCATTCTATCCTATGCCGCGCTATTTGTACTCGTTTTTACTAGTGTTTTGTTGTATGTATTTTTCTGCTTGGGGGCAATTAGCCCCTCCAAAGCGAGAGTTCCGCGCCGTATGGATTGCCACGGTGAACAATATTGATTGGCCTTCGCGCAGTGGACTTTCTTCCGAAGAGCAACAACGCGAATTTATTGAATTACTCGACCAACACCGCAGTATGGGTATTAATGCTGTGATTGTGCAAATCCGCCCTGCCGGCGATGCTTTCTATGAAAGTAGTTACGAACCTTGGTCAAAATGGTTGACAGGCGAAGCAGGCAAAGCCCCTGAACCCTACTACGACCCTCTCGAATTTATGGTACGAGAAACCCACAAACGGCATTTGGAATTTCATGCATGGGCAAACCCTTTCCGTGTAAGCTTTCGCTACGGAAGTGGAGGAAACCAAAAAATGGCGAACTACAAGCCCGAGTGGTTTCTTACCTACGGCAATTATCGCATGTTTAATCCGGGTATATCAGAGGTACGCACGTATTTAGTAAGCGTAATGAAAGATATCGTAACCAGATACGACATCGACGGGTTACACTTCGACGATTACTTCTATCCTTATCCTGATTTAGAACAGCCTTTAGGTGATCAGCAGACATTTTACCGAAACCGGCGCGGATTTCAAAAAATTGCCGATTGGCGACGCGATAATATCAATCGGTTTATCCAAGAGGTACACCTGATGATTGCCCAATACGCCCCTCGCATCAAGTTTGGGGTAAGCCCATTCGGTGTATGGCGCAACCAACGGGAAGACCCTATGGGCTCGCCAACTCGTTCGGGCTATACCTCGTACGACCACCTTTATGCCGATGTACGCCTGTGGCTTAAGAACGGATGGATTGATTACGTGGCGCCCCAATGCTACCAAAGTACTCGCCATTTTCAAACCCCGTTTGCCCCGCTGGTAAACTGGTGGGACCGCAACGCATTCGACCGGCACGTGTACGTAGGGCATGCTGTATACCGCCTTTTTTCTTCGGAACGCGATACAAAAGCATGGTTCTCGCCTAAAGAACTTCCCAACCAAGTACGCTCACTCCGTTTGTTGCGCAATGTACAGGGCAGCGTATTTTTTAGCTCGAATACTTTGCTCAAAAACCGAGGAGGGGCACGCGATTCCCTCAAAGTAGGTTTCTATAATTTCCCAGCTTTAGTGCCGGTAATGGCGTGGAAAGACTCCATCCCCCCAAACCCACCCAAACATGCTCGGTGGTATCCTAACTTCGAAGGCAACAAAATTGTATGGGAGCAACCCGCACCCGCTGCCGATGACGAACAACCCCGCACGTGCATTTTATACCGATTTCGGAAAGATGAAAAAGTGAACTTAGAGAACCCCGCACGGATTCTCGCTATTTTGCCTGCTTACAAAGGAGAGTACCTCGATAATCAGATTGAGCATAACGATTTATACCGCTACTTCCTCACCTCGCTCGATCGGCTACAAAACGAGAGCCTTCCCGTTGAAGCCGTTGAAGTACTGCCCCAACCAGTTGCGTGGGCACTACCCGTAAGTAGGGAAACTACCGCCGAGCTATCCGATTATTTCATTCAGCGGATGCGCTCTTTTATCTCGATTATACCCACCGAACTTGCCAACAAACGTCCTTAATGCATTTTAGAACTGAACTTATCCCCTCACCGCTATCGCATCGGTTTTCCTTGCAAACCCCCTTGCTTTCAGCGGGTTCTTGCTTTGCCGAACACATGGGGCAAAAGTTGGCTCGGTATCGTTTTTCAGTACTTAACAACCCCTTCGGGGTGATATTCAACCCCATTTCTTTGTGCGAAAATTTACGCCAATGTTGGCAACGGCAGCTCCCCGATGCCGCCTTGTATCTGCAAAGTGGAGGAGTTTGGCGACACTTTCAGCTTCACTCAGAAGTTCATGCCCCCTCGCGTCCGGAACTGGAGCGTTTGGTTGCGCAACGCTGGGAGAACACTCATTCATTTTTACAAAAAACTGAAGGGCTACTCCTCACTTTGGGTACTGCTTGGGTATACGAGTGGCGCCCCAACAACGCATTGGTTGCCAATTGCCACAAAGTGCCAAACAAGGAGTTTCAAAAACGATTGCTATCGGTTGAAGAAGTGGTGCGTGCGGTATCGGATCTTCGCAAAACGTTGCCCAATAGCATCCGAATGCTGCTTACGGTAAGCCCTGTGCGCCACTTAAAAGATACTTTTGAAGGAAACACTGTAAGCAAAGCTACCTTGCGGCTTGCCTGCCATCATCTGGTTAGCCAGCACAAATCCATCGAATACTTTCCTGCCTACGAGCTGCTGCTCGACGACCTGCGCGACTATCGGTTTTACAAACCCGACATGCTTCACCCAACTGACCACGCAGTGGAATACGTTTGGGAAAAGTTCATACAAGCAGCTATCACCGAAGAATCTTACGCTTTCATCCATCAGTTTGAAAAGCTTTTACAGCAAGTAGAACACCGCCCATTTGCTCCAAAATCTACCGAATACCAACGTTTTTTAGAGAAGTTGCTGCAGCAGTTGCAAGCGATTACCGCCGTAAACGTAGGCGACCTCATCGCAGAAGTTAAACAAAAATTGCAAAAGGATTAGCAGTTTTTTAATTGAGCCAATCGGTTTGGATGCCCATCTGAACTCAATCACACAAAGTTGAGCGGTTGAAAGTGTTGCCCTAGAATTTGTGCGTCATCCGCTTTAAGCCATTTGCTTAGCATTGTGGCATATAGCCTTCGAAAATCGAGTTGATACTTTAAATCGCCATTGTCTAAATTGGTAAGACTGGGTAAAGGATTGAAAAACCCTGCTTTTTTAAGTTTATCCCCTACTACAAATACTACATTAGCTGTGCCGTGGTCAGTGCCTCGGCTCGCATTTTCTTGCACTCGTCTGCCAAATTCTGAAAACGTAACCACGAGGGTATCTTTCAGTAAATCTTGTTTTTTTAAATCGAGGGCAAATGTTGCCAAGGCGGTAGCCCATGTTTCTAATAAGGTTGCTTGCCGCATTTTTTGGTTGGCGTGCGTATCGAAACCGGTGAGCGATGCATAAAAAATAGGGGTGTCAATACCACTGCCCATCAGTTCGGCAATCATTTTCAGATTTTGGGCAAATCTATTTTGTGGGTAATCGGCTTTTGATTGAAAGATGCGCGATTGCTCCCAAATGTAGCTTGCCGAAGATTGCGCTTCTACCAATGTTTTGTACAAATAGCCCAGTTCGTGTTCTTTTTCGTGCAGGTGTGTTTGTTCGGCAAAATCGTGGAGCGCATCGAGGTGCCCGCCGCGCGTGCTTCGGTACAGTTTGCGAGGATCTGTAACGGCGATACCATTTACTTGACTGCCTTTTAAGGCAAGGCTGAGCGTATCGTCTACTTCGATAGCATGGTAAGGCTTTTGGCAGGTTTCGCACTCGGCATCTAAAAACCTACCAATCCAGCCGGTAGAAAGGTATTCGTTGGACTCACTCGCCGTGTGCCAAATATCCATCGAACGGAAATGAGAGCGGTCGGGGTTAGGGTATCCTACGCCATTTAAAACGGTGAGCATTCCCTCGTCGTACAAGGGGCGAAGGGGCGCAAGAGCAGGGTGAAATCCGAGTTCATCGGCAATGGGCAGCACTTCGTTTTTGGGAATGCCCAATACGGGGCGAGCTTGGTAATATGCATCGTTTCGGTACGGGATTACTGTGTTTAGCCCATCGTTCCCTCCTGAGAGTTGAATCATTACAATGCGTTTATACCCTTTTTTAAGGGAAGTATCCCATTGCATTGCCTGTAAAAACTGCGGTACAAACAGCGTCCCTGCCGAAGCTAATGCAGTATGTTTTAAGAAATTTCTTCTATCGTTCTTCATCATTATCAATTTTAAAAGATTCTAAAAAAAAGATACCCTTAGCAGAGCTGATACTCAGGAAGTTGGGTAATGGCAAGAGCTGTTTCTTGCACCATGGTTTCGAATTTCCCAGCATTTGAAGGAGATAAGGGTGCTGCTTCTTGTTGCAACAACCATGTTTGCATTGTTGAGAGCGTCTGGCGTGCATCGGCTTTGGGCAATTGGTTAACGAGTGCACGCCAATTGAGCCGCGCCGTCATTTTACGAAACTCTCGGTTGCCTCGAAACACATCGGCAACATCGCCGCTATCTTTTGCTTGTAATTGAAGCTCAGCTCCTTTAAAAATCAACTCGGATAGGCGCATTCTGAACATGAGTGTAGAGCTATCAATCCATTCTCTACCTTCAGGCCATCCGGCTACCGAAGGGGGGAATAGCAACATCTGCCCTAATACTTTTTGGAGAAAAATTTGCGGTTCGGGCGAATCGAACCGAATGGCAAATTGCTTTTGCATCGTAGCGATGAGCTCCACCGGCGATTTAATTTTATTGCCGATGAACCGTTCTTCGTAGAACCAATCTGCCGTAAAGATTCGCTCTAGTAGCTGGGTAATGTTGTAATCGGACAGGTAAAATTGCTGTGCTAAATCGCTTACGATTGCCTCGTCGAGTTGTTCGCTCACAAAGTACCGAAACAGCTTTTCGGTGATAAATCGAGCGGTTTGTCGTTCATTCAGCAGTAGGTCGAGGATGTCTTCTCCGCTGTAAGCGGCTGTTTTGCCAAATACGGTTTTCTCTCCAAAATCATGCTGGCGGCGCCGAAACACATATTCCCCTTGCAAATTGAACCCCCATCCGGTAAATGCCCTTGCAGCTTCTTTAATATCGGTTTCGGTGTAATTACCTCTCCCTAACGTGAAAAGCTCCATCACTTCGCGCGCGAAATTTTCGTTTGGCGATTGCTTGCGGTTCTGCTGATTGTTGAGGAATTGCAGCATGGCAGGATCTTTCGCTATGGCGTGGAGCATCTTGCCAAAATTGGTGAGCGCATAAGATCGCAAAGTATTGTGCTGCTGTTGGGTAAGGTAGGGGTTTGGCAGCCTGCAAGCAAAGTGATCGTGCCAAAAAAGGGTGAGTTTCTCACGTAAAAACCCATTAGAAGTTGCCATGCGGTTGAGCCACCAAATGTTGAGCTCCATAAGCTTTTCTCGCGATTGTTTACGCATTTTTTTGCGAGCTTCTTCGCCGGCTCCGCGCATGGCTTCCATGTTGGAAAGCACTTCCTCGCGCGAAATTACCGAGGCTTTCTCTTGCGATTGAGCGTCTTCTACAATACGTTGGAAGAGTGCCTGAGGTGTGCTTCCCACCAATCGGGTGGCATCTTGGTAGCTAATGCCAAAGCCTGCTCTGGCATATAAATGTTGTACTTGCCGCTGTGTAAGTTTCATAGCCATCTTATAATTGTTTCGCGATTTAGATGGCATTGAACCGCAAAGGTTTAAAGCGGCTACGCCATGTACATAAAGATAGCAAACAACGTAAGCAAAAAGTACCCTACTAACGTGGCGGCGCCGGCATAATCTTTGGCGATACGCTGCCCAAAGAAAAGCATCAGAATGCTTAGCGCCGATAGCTGTGCGCCTAATAGTGCGAAAGTGAAATCGTTATTGAGCAAGAGGGTTACCATACCAATGCCCGAAAAAATGCCTGAAGCTAATTCAAATACGGTAATCACGCCGAGCATCAGTGGAACAAGCCCCTTCAGAGGGCTACTGGCAAAATGCCCGGTAAGCCACGATAGATTCCCTTTCCAATCAATTACTTTATCGATACCCGACTGTAAAAAAAGTACTGCTAAAAAAGCAGCTGACAATATGCGAATAGAAGCTTGAGGTGCTAAAAATTCAAGAATTTGCATGGTGTATTTATAGTTTAATGAGGTCTAATATTTTAATAATTTACGGGTAGTGAAATAGTTTCCCCGTTGTATTTTGAGGAGATACACTCCCTGCGGCAAAGGTAATAACTCAACCGTTACCGACTTCTCAGATGTTTTTTTCTGAACTGATTGTATTTTTTGCCCTTGCATGGTGTAGATGTCGCACCTTTCGAAGTCGCCTTCGAGGGTTACGCGCCCTGCCGAAGGGTTCGGGTATACTTGCAAGTTTGGGAAGTACGCTTCGTTGAGGGAAAGCGGGTCTTCTGCCGCTTCTACAGTGCCAAATACCGGACGGAGCAGCAAACTACCCGGGAATTGCACATTTTGTTCCCATCCGTTGCCCACATTCACAAAAATGTTTTCGCCCGAAACAGTATTCAAATCGTACCCTAGTGTAACACGCTGGTCGGTAAGCTGCTCATAGCCAATATAAAAAGTACCTTCCATCAGTAGTGGTTGTTCAAGCACAACGCGGATAAATCCATTTTTCTCTTGGGGATATGTTACCACGGTACTTTGGGTGTACCGAGGAATATTTTCTACTTCGCCGGTGTCAAGCTGTTGCCAAATTTTCATGCGGAGGGCTTCACCGGTGAGGGGCGCTCCTAGTTGTATAAACCCAAAGTCGATGGCTGTGAGCGTATCGGGAGTGTTAATTGTAAAGCGGTATGCTAGCTCGCCAAAACGCTCCTGGATTCCAATACCATATTCTGCGGTACCGTCGTCGTAAGCAAAATAGTTGTGCAACGTTACCCGGTGTAGCAAGGTATCGTTACGCGAGGTAGGAATAAGTCTATCTTGTTCGTTGCTGTTTACCAAAAAGCGCATACCCAATACGAGGGAGTCGGCAGAAAGATTCTCCAACGCGCCCAACTGAGGCAGTGCTACTAAACGCATAGTTTCCAAATTGCGGATAATGTTAGTGCCACTAAAGCTGGTGCTTTGCCCTATCGAGCCGGTTTGCCACTCTTCAATTACGCTGTTATCTGCCAAGTTGAGTAGCTGAAACCGGTGCGAAATTACATTGAACGTATCGGCAAGATGTTGTATAGCTGCTGCTATCGTGTCGGTGAGGGCGGCTTGTGGGTTCGCCATAAATTGTTCGAGGGGCATATCGTGATAGTTGCGTAAAAACGAGTTCGGTTGTTCGCTCAGGGCAACATCGAACCGAAGGTTGGGGTTATCGGCAAGGCTATCGTAAAAGTGAATATAATCTACATGCCAGGTATCAAACGCTCCTGAAAGCTTCCCTTTGTTTAGGAAACGAAATTGAAAGTTTTCGTGCAAGTAGGTGGTATCGCGAATCACTATCGTAGTTTTTGCAAATGGCTGTGTGGGGCTGCCCCCTCCTACCGACCACGCATTGAACCATCCCCCATTTCGGGTGCGCATTTGTAATACGAGCGAATCGGCAGCATCGGGGACTTCTCCCCTGCCTTCGGCTTGCCAATAAAAGCTGAGGTACACCTGCCCGGTATCGTATGAGGCAAGGTTAAAGAATTGGGAAACAAGTAAATCGGCTTCCCCTGCCAAATTGGGGTCGGCACTGCTATAGGGAATGCCGTTTGCATCGCTGCCATCAAAGGAGGCAACGCCTACAGAAGGTGGGGTAACCGCTAAAGTATTGTTCACTACAATGCCTGTGCTACTTGCCCAGCGTAACGTGTCGGGTAGGTAGCGCATGCCGTAATCGCTAAAGTCTTCGAAAAACGGAAGGGAAAGCAGTTTCCCGGTAGAATCTTGCCCGAGTGGGCTAATGATTGGCAGTTGGGTATGCTGCTGTGTAGTGGTGGGCAATGGCACTAATTCGAGTTGAGCGTGAACGGCGTAGCTCCATCCACTCAGAAAAAAAAAGAGAAAAAAACGTATGAAAGACGCACGTAGTAGCATGGTTGAGTTCTATTAGGTTGAACTCCAAAGGTACTGTAAATGAAGAAAATTTCTTGCAAGCGTTGGGTGCATAAAAAAAGTCATCCTTTATCATAGGATGACTTTCTTGATACAAAGCAAAGACGGATTACCCTTCGGTAGATTCGGCAGCACCGCTCGCTTCTTCTACAGAAAATGCTAGTTTTAGCTTTTCCCAACGTAACACAACGTTGCCTTCTTCTACCATAAATGTCATAGCTTCCATGTTTTCATCTACCATTTCAGGGCTTACTTCAATGCGTAGTACGTCGTCATCAGCATTGTAGTCATAAGCGCCCCATTGTTCGTAGGTTTTATTGAAAATCACGGTCCATAATCCTTCCGCAGAAGGGATGGTAAATAACGCATACTTGCCTGCAGGGAGCATTTCACCTTCGATGTTCACATCGTTAGAAACTTCGAATACGGTAGCTTCGTTCGCACCGGTTCTCCAAACTTGGTCATAAGGCACTAAATCGCCCCAAATGGTTCTGCCCTTTACAGAAGGCTGGCTATAGTTGATTACAACTGAGGTTCCGCCAACAGTACCATTTGCTGTAGCCGGCGGGCTCACACGAGCTGCTTTGTTCTCTTCAGTTGTGGTTTCTGTTTCCATAGTTTCAGTGGTTGCTACTTCTTCTGTAGTTGTTTCAGTATCAGTAGCTTCCTCCGTTTTTTGTCCGCCGCATGAGCTTAACCAAATCATTCCGAAAAGCGCACTGCCTAAAGCGATTAGTCTAAATTTTGTAACCATACAATTCGTAGTTATAGTCTTGTAAAGAATAATTTAACTATAACAAATCTATGAAATTTAGCAGATAAGCTAACTTTTTTTTACATGCTTGAGCATTTCCATAGTCCGTTTATCGGGCACTTTTTGCCGCTTCGGTGCGTGTATTTCCTTGCGGTTTTGAGTCGGGTACGATTTCGAAAGTAGCCGCAATGCGTTTACCGGCTTCGTCGTACACAAACACATCGTAAATGCCTGCCTCTTGTTGCCAAGTACCATCGGGTTGTACCCGTTGTAAATCTTCTGCTTTTAGGGTAAATGTAATGGTTTCGCCAGCTCCATTTTTCAGCTCTACAGTTTGAAATGCTTTCAGTTCTTTAGGCTCGTTGCCAAACCACTCGTTCTGCTTTGCTACAAATAGTGGTATCGTTTTCCGTCCTGTTCGCATTCCTATGTTTTTAAGAGAGAGTGCCACTTCTAAGTGTTCGCCCATTGATAGTTTATTGTGCTTCAACATGAGTGTATCGTAGGCAAAGTGCGTGTAGGTGAGCCCATGCCCTACCGAAAACAGATGAGCTTCTTCCTCGGCATGTATACCTAAGCTAGCATCATTTAAGAGTGCCAAGTGCCCTACTGATTTGGGGTAATCGAACGGTAGGTGCCCTTTCGGGGCTATTTTGCCGGTAAGTATGCGTGCTATGGCTACTCCGGTGTGCAATGTAGGTACCCAACCGTGCAAGAGTGCTCCAATCTGATTGTATACAGGGTGAAGTGTATATGGTTTCGTTCCAAAAAGTAACACTACCATGGGTTTTTGCAGTGCAGCAAGACTTTCCAACAGATGCTGCTGCAAAGCGGGCAACTTCAAATTGGCATCGGTATACCCATCGGTTTCTTTTCGGAAGGTGGTATCGTTGAGCGGTTCGCCTAAGGCAATCACGAGCACATCGGCAGTTTTTGCGATTTCCAGGGCTTCGTTCAGGTAGCGTTTCCGAAGTGCCTCTGTAGTATTTTTATGAGCATTTTCTTGTTCGGTAAACCACGAGGGGATTCCTCGGGCAAAACTTAAGGTTTGTGCAGCGGTTTTTTCTTGCAATAGTGCCTCTTTTAGGGTTACGATGCTATCGGGCATATGCTGAAAATACATGGGAGTATATTCGGCAAGCGGACCAATTACTGCAATTCTTTTAGCTTCAGAAGTAAGTGGCAACAGGTTTTCATCATTTTTGAGCATTACGATTGAAGCCTCAGTCGCTTTTTGAAATGTACGGCGCGTTGCTAATCGTTCTTCCCAATCTGCCGTGGCTACATATGCCGAATCGTGAAAGTCGGTTTCAAATAGCCCAACTCTAAATTTCAAGTTCAGAATATTCGCTACACGATGCGCTAAAGATGCCGAATCGAGGCGTGTGTAGGTCAAGTGTTCTTTTTTCCAAGTGTCGGGGTATTCCATCACAGGGAATTCCATGTCGATACCTGCAGCAAGGGCACGTAAAAAAGGACTTCGCTCAGGGGGAAATACGCGTAACCTGCTTACATAGTCCACTTCTTGGGTGTTAGCAAATAATAAGCCCTCAAACTGTAGCTGCTTGCGCAGAAACTCTTTCCATGCCCAAGGATGAAAATGCAAAGGCGTACCTTGTAAATATCCTTTCGCGGCGATAAGTCCCCAGCTCGACTGAGCAGCGCTCAATATCTCAGAATATGCTTGTACAAATTGGGGAGTTGTGAAAAGCTGCTCGGCAGATGCCTTGGGCTGTCGCGTTTCCGATAAGCGCAGTACAGCAGCTACCTTATCGGGAGTGGTTGTTTTTTGTTCGGAGAACAAGTCCCCTTGTAGCCCCTGCACCCATTGGCGTGTAAGCGCTGCTGATAGATGCGGCTGGCTACCAAAACTGATGGCAAGCTCTGAGTTTCTAGGGTCTGTTATTGGCGCAATGATAGGCCCTACCAGAGCATGTATGCCTAAGCTGCGTTTGTGTAGGGCAAGCTGACTTGCTGTTTTTTCTACTATTGCAGGATTCCACGTGGCTGCCAAGGCAATGGGGTAAGGAATCCCTACTGGCAGTGAGTCTGAAGGTGAAAAAGCATCATCGGTAAATAGTACAGGAATCCGCAAGCTCCTTGCTGTGCTGTGCTGCTGTACTTCTTTAGTGAAATAATGCAGTTTTTGAGGTGAAAGTCCTCCTAGCAAATTGGTAGAAAGGGAAATTGTACCCAACCCCTCAGGGTATTGTTTTATCATTCCATACGAGGAAAACACCGTATCATTTTTTAAAATATGATGATGATGGCGGCTCCCCAAAACAAGCAACTGAGCTAACTTCTGCTCGGTATTCATACTATCGAGCAGGTGGTTCAGGCGGGTTTCAAAGGTGTAAATCGAGTTTTGATAAATAGGAATCTGTGCTTTGGTTGCTAAACAAGAGAACACTAGCACGCATACGCAGAGAACGCTGAGTTTTCTAAGCATTTTTTATAAAAGGATTATGAACAAAAATTTGGTTACTAGATGAAAGCTGTTTGCTATGGATAGCTGCGTGAAACGCTAAGTATACTCACCCTTAACACAAGGAAAGTACGAGCGCTGATAGTTAATGGATAAGCTTGGGTACTAAAGATGTGAGATTCGCTACACAATCTCTACGATTCATGCCATCGTATTTTTTCCAATGTGCATACTCCTGTACGTTTGCAATAAGTAAAAAAAGCATTATAAAAGCAAATATTATTTAATATTATGAAAAAACTTATACCCATTTTATGTGCCGTGTTATTAGGTAGCTTGTACAGTAATGCGCGTTCTTTAAACACTCCAAGCCTTGGAGAAGCCCCTCTTTTCTACCCTTTTGATAGATGCGTGCAAGACTCTACAAAAAGAGTATATCGCGAGCATCGCCACATGTCGTCCAATGGATTTTCAAGCATCGAGCTTATATACAAAGGAAACATCGCCCTTGATGATACTGAAAGCAAAATACTATCCATTTCCCCTAATGGTTATATGAAATTCAGCAAGAAATCGTTTGGCAATAAGCGTTCGATTATTGTAGAATCCAATGCCAAAGGGCAGCTCAGCTACGAATATTATGTAGGCAGAAGTGAAGAACCCTTCGAAGGAGATGGTGAAAAATGGTTGGCAAGTGTGCTGCCGGAAATTGTACGCATGAGCGGCATTGGCGCAGAAGCACGTGTAAAACGAATTTACACCAAAAATGGGGCAGAAGGCGTACTCGATGAGATTGAACGAATCTCGAGTAACAGTGTAAAGGGCATTTACATGGAAGCTTTGTTGGCAATGCCTACCTTGAGCAATAAAAACCTAGTGGCAATTGCTTTACAAATTGGAGAAGATATCAGCTCAAGTAGCGAACGCGGACGCTTATACCGCAAATACAGCCATCGTTTTTTACAAGATGAAAAAGTAGCACAAGCGTTTTTTACCGGAGTGAGCCGCATTTCTTCGAGCAGCGAACAAGGCAGTGTGCTTCGTAAGGTGCTCAGTACAGAGGCTCTCACCCCATATATGCTAGAAGAACTTTTAGTAGCAGCCGGCAAAATTAGTTCGAGTGCAGAGTTAGGCTCTGTGTTAGCACACGTGAACCGTGTTTTTGAACAAGATTCTCGTGTAATTGAAACGTACTTTGCTACATTAGATCAAATCAGCAGTAGTTCTGAGCGGGGGCGGGTACTTCGCGATCTACTAAATGATAGCCCCCTGAACGACCCATCCCTAATTCAATTATTGGAAAGTGTACGACGCATTTCTTCGAGCAGCGAACAAGGTAGTGTACTGCGCAAGGCTTCGCAACAAATCACTTCACAACGCAGTCCACAAGTTTTTGAAGCGTATTTCCGTGCTATCGATGCTATCAGTAGTAGTTCTGAACAAGGCAGCACGCTACGCGCTTTGTTGAAAGAAACTACATTGCCTCCATCCATGCTCCCCTACATCAGCCGTTCGATTGGCAATATTTCTTCGAGTAGCGAGCAAGGTAGCGTTTTGCGTAGTTTAATCAGTAACACTCCCAGCGGACAAGCACTGCCCGAAGTCTTCTTTGAAGTCGTACGCAATATTAGCAGCAGTTCTGAACAAGGCAGTGTATTGCGCGCCGCAGCCCAAAAAGATGGAGTATCCGTAAATGAACTACAGCAAATTTTAGGCGTAGTTCGTTATATTTCTTCGAGTAGCACACAAGGGGAAGTAATGATTTCGGTGGCTCGAGTAATGCCCGATAATGCCATGCTTCGTGAGGCTTATCGCGAAGCTGCGCGCAACATTAGTTCCGATTCTGAATACCGCCGTGTAATGAGCGCACTCGATTGATGGGGTGGTTTTCGAGTGATTTGGGAAATTGCATTGAAACCTACTATCGTTTTTGTTTGCAATTCCCAAATCGTTCTTTTTTGTGTTGAGTAGGGAATTTCTTTCATCAATGCCAAATCGTATCGGTTCATCTAAAAAAACTCTATTGCACTTTCTGATGATGATTTTTAGATAGCAGTCTAGTATCTTTTTGCAACTTTATCAGTAAACAATCGGATGGTTCAGCTTTTTATACGAGTTTTTTTGAGTGCCCTTACAGGTAGCTTTGTGGCAATCTACCTCTACTATGGCGAAATAGGCAAAGTTCCCAGCTTTGTAGAAAACCAACTTTTGTATACCCTGAGCGCTTCAGTAGGTGTTTTCATAGGGCTTTCGTTACAGTTTGCCGAGCCTTACCTCAATCGGGTTTTTCGCAGAACACAAAATGCAGGTCTACGGCTTGCCACGGCTATCCCGTTTAACATTGCGCTTATGTTGCTAATTGTAGTACTGTTTGCGCAATTCACCTTACATGTTATGCTCAGCGATATTTCGCTCAACATTGCCCTTCAGTTATACAGGGATATTTCGCTGAAACTGGTGTTGTTAGTCTGTATTATCGGATTTATCTATTCGTTAGTAGAGTTCACGTACTTTTCGTACAACGAGTACGCCGTAGGACAAATCGAAAAAATGAAAGTACAACGCCGGCAGCTCGAGCTGCAATTCGAAGCATTGAAAAATCAGCTTAGCCCGCATTATTTGTTCAATAGCCTAAACACGATATCGTCGTTGGCAATGCAAGATGCCGATCTTGCCGAAAATTTCATTCGGAAACTTACCCTTACCTACCAATATATCTTGGGAACCCGCGACAAAAAGCTCATTCCTACCGCAGAAGAAATTGACTTTTTAAAAGCCTACCATTTTTTATTACAAGTCCGCTTTGAAGATGCCTTACAGTTGCGCATCCAGCTTTCTGAAGGCACATTGCAAACGGCAATTCCACCACTCACTCTGCAAATTCTGCTAGAAAATGCCGTGAAACACAACGTAATTTCAGATACGCAACCGCTTACCATAGAAATCACCGAAGATGCCGAAGGCTACTTGTTAGTACGCAACAATTTCACAGAAACGCCTACCCATACCGAATCGCTAAGCGTAGGGCTCGATAATATCCGAAAGCGGTATTTGTACTTCACGCATCAACCTATACAAATTTCCGAGTCCGATAGGTTTGAAGTACGCCTTCCGCTTCTAATCATGTAGTAGTTACGCCTTTTCAACAAAAAAGCCATCGGTGTTGACAACCCATGGCTTTTCCAAGGCAGTAATGCACGACCTTCTTACCGATTCTCAAAAGGCGATTGGTAATTCTTTTGAAAATCATCCCAAGAGGTTTTCGTGTGGTGATTTTCGGCAAAATACGTTAAAATTGGAGCAAGGTTCTCTGGCTTCTTCAAATGTGCACTATTCTATTTTTGAAAACAGAAAGAAAATCAGTTGCTTTATTCTGTTTCTAACAAAAGTAAAGAGTCAAGTACAGAAGAAAGTTCTTGATAATATGTTTCAGAATCTTTCGCAGCAGCAAATGTTTTTATTACGGTATCATTTTTCACGAGCACTGTCAGCGGAATATAAGGAATACTCATAGTCTTCATTAAAGAAGAAGTAGTATCCATATACACAGGAAAGCGATAATCTTTGCGCTCAATAAAAAGATTTACTTTATTTTCATGATGGCGGTCGTCAACACTAATCGCCATAAAGGAGAGATGAGAATATCCCTTGTAATTTTGATAAAGGCGATCGTAAGTAGGTAAAAGTTTAATACAAGGCTTACACCAAGTTGCCCACAACTCAGCGATGACGTAATCATCTTCCCCCCGATTCTGATTTTTAGCGATAGCATTCATGGGCTGAATTTTCTCATAATCAAGTCGAGTACCCATCACTTTTGTTGTTAGTTCCGTTAAGTCTGGTCTGTTAAGCTGTAAGATAAATCTAATAAAAGGAGTAGAAAAAAATGTAAGTAAAACAGCAAAACCTGCTACCAATAACGCTGCTTCTTTTTTCTTTTTTTGGTTGATGAATAAAAAAAGGCATAGCAGCGTACAAAGCATACTGAATAGAGACAGTGTCGTCATACCCAATAATTCAGACGAAATAATACTTCCGATTATAAAAAGAGGTAATGATGTTACATAAAACAACAAAATGCCTAACCAATCGAGCTTTGTTGTTCTGATGAAGAATCCAATAGTAAAAGTGGCTAGTAAGAAGCTAACCCAATAGCGTAGTTAATACTTGGACACAAAAGTGATTAGAAAACTAGAATTTT
>CAYMYI010000067.1:0-21748 GCA_964394585.1 uncultured Roseobacteraceae bacterium | reverse complement strand
GCTATTGTACATTCATCATAACAAAAAAAACAGAGAAATATTTGCAGTGGCATATAGCCTTTATTGCTATTTCTTTAGAAGAGTATAACCAAAAAGCCACCCCAATGAGAGGTGGCTCTGGTATTTGAAATATTTTACATTCTTTTTGTCCAAAAGTCGATAAAGTAAAGCATATAAGTAAAAGGGTTTTTAGTGTCGTTTAATTTTGTTAAGAGACAATTAGAGCCTTTTTACAGTTACAGGGTAGGAACGGGTAAATTCGTATGTTGGTATCTTAGGGTAAAAAAGAAAGCCCCTTCCGATTTTTGTGCATCATGTACTTTTCGAGGATAATTTTCCCAAAGTCGTTGAAAATATTGGGAATCATAATTTCAAATTGGCGCGGTTTGAACAGATGATTGGTGAAGATGAACACCTCTTTGCTGCCGGCGTCCATCACACACACACCAGGGATTTTACCAAAGGCTTGTTTGCGGAGTTTTCCGTTGCCTTTCATATCATTTCGGATATTATCGGCGACGATTTTTCCCATGATATCGCTCGGGTAGCCTGTTTTAGGAACGCCAAACGGTACTTCGCATTTACCAAAGGGAGCTTTTACTTGCACGGCAAGCCCAGCGGCAAATACATTGTGGTAAGTTATGTGTTGATAGCCTTCATTAGTTTCTACAAATCCTTTTTCGTCTACCAATTGTGGTGAGTTGCGCATCACCTCAGAGCCGATAAAAGGGGGCATGAGCATTGCCATTTTGTAGGGTAGTTCGCTGCCATCTTTCAGTACGAGTTTTTCTTTTTCAATACGATCAATGGCAACATTGGTTTTCCATTCGATGTCGTACATTTTCATGAACATTTCGAGCATTTTTTGCCCACCGGTAATGCCACCGATGCCAAAGTGGCCCAAGAAAGGCTCGGGGGTAATCCACGTGATTTTCACTTTCTTGCGAAGCCCTCGCTTGCGAAGTTGTTTATCGAGGTTAAAAAGATATTCGTAAGCAGCCCCCATACAGCTCGCTCCTTGTGTAGCACCTACTACCACAGGGCCTGGGTCTTGCTCGAGCTCCAAGAACTTCTCATAGGCTTGTTCAGCGAGTTTTGGGGTGGCAATGCCATTTACATACCCTTCGGCAGGGTCGAGGTGAGGCAAAATATCGTAGTTAAAAGCAGTACCAGTAGCAGCTACTACATAATCGTATGTAAGCGTACCGTGTTGTTCGGTTACTACTTCGTTGGTATCGGGTTCTATGCGAACGGCTTTATCTTTTAAGAAGTTGACTCCTTTTTTTTCGAGTACCTTGCGGATATTGAAGGTGATATCATCTACACGGCGCTTGCCAAAAGGTACCCATATTAATGAAGGCACATATAAAAACTGTTCTGTAGGAGAAATCACCGTGATATTATGTTCTTTGCCAATTTTGCGGCGCAAATCCAGCGCGGCGGTTACGCCTGCAAAGTTGCTTCCGAGGACAAGTATTGTTTTCATGGTTTTAGTGCTTTGAGTGAGAAGTGATATTAATACATGTAAATATGTTTATTTAATAGTTTCTGTTAAATGATATGCATCATAGCAAGTACATGATATTTATCATTTTAGCTTGTCAAAAAATGCTAGTGGGAATGGGCTTTTCGATATTGTACCGAGCGATGGCTCTATCTCGCTCAAAGGCAGGTAAACCATTGAGGTTCTTCGGCGAATATTCTTTACCTTACTCCTCAAAACGTAAAAACAAGCAACAACCATGAAATTAGGAACAAAAGCAGTACATGCTGGGGTAACGCCCGATCCTTCTACCGGGGCAATTATGACCCCTATTTACCAAACCAGTACCTATGTGCAAAGTGCGCCTGGTGTGCACAAAGGCTATGAATATGCCCGCACGCAAAACCCTACGCGCGATGCTCTTCAAGCAAGTTTAGCAGCGTTAGAAAACGGAAAGCACGGCTTTGTGTATGCCTCGGGCTTGGCAGCTATCGAAACGGTATTGAAAACATTACAACCCGGCGAAGAGGTCATTTGTACCAACGATTTATACGGGGGAACTTACCGCATTTTTACACAAGTATTCAGCAAGTTTGGCATCAAGTTTCACTTTATCCCAATGGACGATGCCGCCACTATTGAGAGCTATATTACACCTAACACTCGCTTAGTATGGGTAGAAACGCCTACGAACCCGCTGATGAGTGTGGTAGACATTAGAGCTATTGCTGAAATTACCAACAAACACGAAATTTTACTGGCTGTAGATAATACGTTTGCTACGCCGTATCTCCAAACACCTTTAGACATGGGGGCCGACATCGTGATGCACTCGGTAACCAAATACTTAGGAGGCCACTCCGACGTAATTATGGGTGCACTGATTACCAACAATGAAACGCTCGCTGCTGAATTTGCCTTCATTCAAAACGCTTGTGGAGGTGTACCTTCGCCAAACGATTGTTTCTTAGTGCTGCGTGGCATCAAAACCTTACACTTGCGCATGAAACAACACTGCGAAAATGGAAAGGCGATTGCTGCGTACTTAGACCAGCACCCGAAAGTAGGAAAGGTACACTGGCCAGGGTTGCCATCGCATAAAAACCACGAAACTGCTAAAAAACAAATGAACGATTTTGGCGGCATGCTTTCGTTTACCCTAACGGACGATAGCGTGGAAAATGCCATGCGCGTTTTGAAAAATTTTAAGTTGTTTGCCTTAGCTGAGTCGCTCGGAGGGGTAGAGTCGCTAGTAGGGCATCCCGCTTCGATGACCCACGCAAGCATCCCGAAAGAAGAGCGGCTGAAATACGGACTTTCTGACTCGTTAATTCGCTTGAGCATAGGCATTGAAGATGCCGAAGATCTTATCGCCGATTTAGCACAGGCAATTGGCTAACCATTCGCCTCGATTGTATAGCATAAAAAAGCCCTCCCGAATATTCGGGAGGGCTCTTCTTTTTCTAGTCTGTGTAAAACTATTCCTAGAAATCTTCGTCGAGCGAGAATTTTTGCGATTCTTTTTCCTTATTTCCCATCACCCCTGCTTTCTGATACTCAGAAACACGCTTCTCGAAGAAGTTTGTTTTTCCCTGAAGGGAAATCAATTCCATAAAGTCGAATGGGTTTTTTGAATGATAGTGCTTTTCCAACCCGAGCGATACCAATAGGCGGTCGGCGACAAACTCAATGTACTGATTCATCAAATCGGCATTCATCCCGATGAGGCGAACCGGTAGTGCATCGGTTACAAACTCTTGCTCAATCGCTACGGCATCTTTAATAATTTCAAGCACACGCTCTTGAGGAAGTTTGTTTTGTAAATATTTTGTATAAAGGAGACAAGCGAAATCGCAGTGCAGACCTTCATCGCGAGAAATCAATTCGTTAGAGAAACTTAAACCCGGCATCAGGCCTCGTTTTTTTAACCAGAAGATAGAACAAAAACTGCCTGAAAAGAAAATACCTTCTACTGCTGCAAATGCGATAAGGCGCTCGGCAAAGTTGTCGCTTTCAATCCAGCGGAGTGCCCACTCTCCTTTTTTCTGTACACAGTCCAGCGTTTCAAGAGCATTAAGCATGCGCTGTTTTTCTTCTGGGTTTTTGATGTACGTATCGATGAGTAAAGAATAGGTTTCAGAGTGAATGTTCTCCATCATAATTTGGAAACCATAGAAAAACTTAGCTTCGGGGTATTGAACTTCGTTTAGGAAGTTTACTGCTAAGTTTTCGTTGACGATTCCATCGCTGGCGGCGAAAAACGCCAATACATGCGAGATAAAATGGCGCTCGCCATCGTTTAGTTTTTCCCAGTCGCCGAGGTCTTGTTGTAGGTCAATCTCCTCAGCAGTCCAGAAGCTTGCTTCTGCTTTTTTGTACATTTCCCAGATTTCGTGGTACTCGATAGGAAAGATGACAAAACGGTTCGGGTTTTCTTTTAAAATTGGCTCGTTCTCTACAGAAGGATTCATACGTTTTAATGCTTTATAAATGAAAAGGTAAGATTTTAATATGTATATATTGAATGTGAGGATATAGGTAAGCAACCGTATGCCCAATTCAAGTGTTTTTCTTTTTCTATAGTTAAGAACCAATATGCGTTTTTCATAGAGAATTCCCTTAAAATTTCTCAATGCTTCAAAAAGCAGGGAGGCAACCCGAAAATCAGATGCACGATTGGGAACTTATAGGGTTACCCTTCCATTTTAACGCTTGGTTGTACAGCTTTCGCCTTTTGTATGCCGTATTCGATAATCTGATCGATAAACTGATAGGGCTTGTATCCGTTAATTGCCGATTGGTGGAAAATGCAAGTAGCGGGGGTCATGCCAGGAAGCGAGTTCACCTCGATAATAATGGTTTCCACAGTGCCGTTCGCAAAAATGCGCACAAAGGCATCAATACGGCAATAGCCTTCTACCTGTAAAATTCTTGCCACTTTTTCCAGTTCTGCTTGTACTTGTTGCATTACAGAAGCGTTTTGTTCCAAATTGGAAGAAAAGCGCGCCGGGGTGATGTTTTGTCCTTCACCGGCTAAGAATTTTTCTTCTAAGCTTAAAATATCGCTAGTGGCTAAAGCTTCTGAAGGGGCAAACACTTCATAGCGTAGTGTATCGCCTACGCGGTGGGTGAGCATTCCGCCAGTAATTTCCAAGAAACGTGTAGCTCCGTTGGCACTAATCAACGATTCTACTAAGAAATAGTCTTTTTGTGGAAACTCTTCATTTTTCTTGAGTTGAAGGATTGCCGCCTGCGGCGCAGGGATGGCATGTTCTGCTCGGAACATGATTTCGGTAAAGGCTTGAAGTTCTTTACGGTTTCGAATCTTTTTTACAGCTGCGCTGCAACCGTCGTCAGAAGGTTTGGCAATAATCGGATAGGGAATTGCCATTTCAATTTTTTGGAAAAACGCTTCTGAGTCGGCGAGCCAATCGGTGCGGTATGCCATCAGGTGCTCGGCTACTAAAATATCATGTTGGCGGAGGAGCGCATTGGTTTTGTATTTATCAATAGTGATTTGAGAACTTTCGACTCCTGAGCCGTTGTAGGGTATCTTATACTTTTCAAGCTCTTGCTGTACGGCGCCGTCTTCTCCGGGTCTGCCGTGCAACGCTATGAAGGCAAAATCGACAAGTTCAGCGAGTTCGGCATAGCTCAGGGGCGTGGGGGTAAACACGGCTTGCCCTACATACTTTTGGGTAATTCCTTGTGTATCGGCAATGATTTCTTGAATAACCTCGTGCCCCGGATGTGCCAAGGCATGGTAAATTTTGTGTTTGATATCATCGGCATTGTCTTTCAATAAAATATTGATAGGGATGATGAACAGCTCGTGTTTTGCCTCGTTATCGGTGAGGAACACAGGAATCGGCTCGTATTTTTCCGATGAGGAAAGCTTCTCGTAAATATTGCGCCCGCTTTCTACCGAAATGTGTCGTTCGGCAGAGTAACCCCCCATAATTACGGCTACTTTTGTTTTGGTAGTGTCCTTAGCGTGCTGTTGGGCGATGGTATGGTCGAGTGAGGTCAGTAAATCTTGTACAGAATGATTGTGTTTCCCGGAGTGTAACCGATTGACTAGCGAAGTCCGGATGATATACGTGAGGAACTGCGAGGGGTTCATTCCAATTTCTGCCGATTGATGAAAGAAAAAAGAAGAGGGCAGCATCCCTGATGTAGTGTTGGGGTCGTTGAGAACTACGGTATCGTCTGAAGTGATAAAACCGTCGATTCGGGCATACACGCCAAAGTGCATGGCTGTAAATAGTTGGCAGCAGGCTTCTTGTATTTTGCGGACTTTTGGGGTTTCTAGCCGAATAGGGGTGATTTTATGCACCATGCCGGGCAAATACTTGGAGCGATAGTCGAACACGTCGTCTTGGTTGGCGGCATCTCCTTTCACAATTTCGGTAGGGGGCAATGCCACGGGTTTGCCATGTTCGTTTTCAATTACGATACACGAAAATTCTTTCCCTCGTATGAGCTCTTCGAATAAAACGGCATATTCGCCCAATACAGTTTCTAACACAACGGTTTCTTGGCTTTGGGCAAAATGCTGGTCCAGGGCTGCCCACAAGTCGTCAGGGTGGGCAATTTGTTGTGGGTTCGCCGAAGTGAGGAACCATACAGGCAGCCCAATGCCTTGGCGGATATCAATGATATCGTGTAGCAAATTGGTTTTTTCTTCTGGCGAAGCGTATTGCCAATCGGTGGCTTCAATCTCTTCAATAAATAAAGACCGATGAATTGCCTTGCGCATGGCAGAAGCATTGTCGACTATGGTAACGCCTATGGAAGATCCTTGGTGGATGGCTTTCACCACGAACGGCGTGCCCAAACGTTGACTTGCCTCTTCAAATATTGATTGCGCAGAGCGAGTCGCCCATTCAGTTTTGGTAATCGACCAATACGCAGGGCCGGGAAAGCCCATGCTAGCAAATAGTTGTTTTTGTAAGTGCTTATCAATGCCAATTGCCGATGAAAGGATGCCTGAACCAGTATATGGGATACCATACCACTCGAGCAAGCCTTGGATGTTGCCATCTTCTCCGAAAGGGCCATGCAAAGCGAGAAAGGCAATATCGAACAGATCTTTGAACGATTCAGGATTTATCTTTTTCCCTACCGAAGCGATCAGGGCTTCCATAGTATCGGGAGTAAGTCCTTCGATAGACTCTACATATATTTGAAAGCCATGCGCTGAAGGAGGAGTATACGCTACAGGGGGATAAAAATCGCGAATGGTGCCTTTATACAAAAATTCCCAATTTAGCAGAATAAAATTCCCTAAGCTATCTACAAAAATGGGAACAGGCGTAAAAATGCTCTTGTCGAGGTTATCGTAAACGGTTCTACCACCAGCAAATGAGACTTCGCGCTCACGCGATTGTCCTCCAAAGAAAATTCCAACTTTCATAGGGGCAAATTTATAATATTTCACAGGTTTTGACCTACGCCGTTTCCTGAGATGGGCAATTCTACTCGTAGTGCCTCTTTCGCAAAAATCTTTCAAAAGATACCCGGTTTATCCTTCGAGATAGCCGCTCATATCGCTTTGCTATTTAAGAGTGTTTTTCGGTATGTATCTTTGAAAAAATGAAAAGTGTAACTCTTAAAACTCACAATTATGTTAAAAGCACAGTATTATCAGTGGAGTTTGCTTGTGGTACTTTGGACGATTGTATTCGCTCCGAGTATGGCACAAGAAGCCCTCGATACAAACCAGCCTCTTTTTGAACAGATGGTAGAATTCAGAGGAACGCCGTACCGCTCGGCTTCCGGAGCGCCTGGGCATGCTTATTGGCAAAACCGCGCTGACTACGACATTACCGTCTCGCTTGATGAAGAAGCCCATTCCCTAACCGGCAATATCACGATTACTTACACAAATAATAGCCCCGATGCGCTAGAATTCATATGGCTACAGCTTGACCAAAATAAGTTTACAGCCGATTCGCGCGGAACGGCCGTGCAGCCCTACAATGGTGGGCGTTGGGTAGGAGCTACCGACGGAGGCTATGAGCTTTCTTCGTTACAAATTGCCACAGTGGAGCGCCGCGGAAGAGGTGTTTCCTATTCACCTGAGTACACCGTGAACGATACGCGCATGCAAATTCTGTTGAAAGAACCCTTAGAGGCTAACGGCGGTAAAGTCAATATTTCGATGAACTTTTCTTTCAAAATTCCTGAATATGGTGCTGACCGAATGGGGCGTTTGGAAACTGAAAATGGTTGGATTTATGAACTAGCGCAGTGGTACCCACGCCTTGCTGTATACGATGACGTAAAAGGCTGGAACGTAGAACCGTACCTAGGCTCAGGAGAGTTTTACTTAGAGTATGGCGATTTTGATTATAAAGTAACCGTGCCATATGATCATATTGTAGTGGGTTCTGGCGAATTGGTTAACGCAAATGAAGTGCTTACCGCTTCCCAGCGCGAAAACATGAAAAAAGCAACTGAAAGCGATGAACGCGTGTATTTGGTAAGCCCAGATGAAGTTGCCGATCCAACAAAAACACGCCCAAAACAAGATGGTACTTTCACATGGCATTTCCGTATGAAAAATAGCCGCGATATTGCCTTTGCTTCTTCAAAAGCATTTATCTGGGATGCCGCTCGGATTAACTTGCCAAGTGGTAAAAAAGCGTTGGCGATGTCGGTTTACCCCAAAGAAAGCGATGGTGAAAATGCTTGGGGGCGTTCAACCGAATACACCAAAGCTTCTATAGAACATTATTCTGAAAAGTGGTACGAATATCCGTATCCTGTGGCGGTGAACGTAGCTGGTAATGTAGGAGGGATGGAGTACCCCGGCCTTTCATTTTGTAGCTGGAAGTCTACTACCCGAGGGTTATGGGGCGTAACCGACCACGAGTTTGGGCATAATTGGTTCCCCATGATTGTAGGCAGTAACGAACGCCTATACCCTTGGATGGACGAAGGGTTCAACACCTTCATCAACCATTATAGTACGTTGGCATTTAATGATGGAGAGTATAGCTCTACCCTCGACCAAGCGCAACGCTTTGTGCCGAGCCTTACTGATAGCGAACGAGAAGCCATTGCTACGTACCCTGATGTAACGCAATCGTACAATTTAGGCTTTGTTGCCTACCGCAAACCCGGCATGGGGTTAGTACTCCTCCGCGAAGTCATTCTGGGCGAAGAACGCTTCGATAGAGCTTTTAAAGCGTATATTAAACGATGGGCATACAAGCACCCAACTCCGCTCGATTTCTTCAATACAATGGAAAACGTAGCTGGCGAAGAATTGGATTGGTTTTGGAAAGGATGGTTTTACTCTACGGAAAACCTCGATCAATCGGTGGATGGGGTTGTATACGACAATGCGGGTAATCCGTACATCCGCCTTTCAAACCGTGGTGGGTTAGTTATGCCTGTAATTATTGAAGTAACCGAACAAGATGGAAAGAAAAACCGCTTTACCTTGCCTGTAGAAGTATGGCAGCGGGGCGATGAATGGACGTTCCGTTATGAAGGTGGTTCAGTGGAGTCGGTAGTGCTTGATCCTGACCGCCAATTACCTGATATTAACATTGGCAATAATCATTGGCCTTACCAAGAATAACAAGTCTTTTTAGCTGCCGAGTAGAGAATGCCTCTCTTCAAAAACGCCATATTGGACTTTGGATCAATATGGCGTTTCTTTTTTATAAAATGATGAAGACAAAATCGTGTATCCTTATTCGAGGACATTTTAAACAGCAGCTTGGCAGCAGACGACCAACTCTTCAAAATCGTGAGGTTCATTGTATACATGCGGGGAAATCCGCACAGCATTTCCTCGTATCGAAACGTGAATATGATGTGCTTGCAAGGCTTGGCGGAAAGCCTCCATAGAAATATGTTCTGGTAGGCGAACCCCGAACAGATGATGCCCTCGGTAGGTAGGTTCTTCTACCCAAAAGCCTAGTTTCTGTAACTTAGCGAGTGAATCGGTGCCGATAGCTTCGCAGTACGACTGAATGTTGTTAACCCCCCAAGCCATAAGTTGGTCGAGCGCCGTTTGCAGCATAGGGACTAAAACGAAGTTACTCTGTTCGCCTACTGAGTAGCGGCGTGCCATAGGTTGGTAGCGATTTTCATATTGCACCAAGCCGGCAAAATCTTCGCTATTGAAGCGGTTAATCCAGTTCTCTTCAATCGGAATCCCTTGGTCGAATGTTTCTCCGTAGTAGGCAAGCCCTAACGAATACGGCCCCATGAGCCATTTATAGCCTGCGCAGATGAGGGCATCGGGGCGAAACTCTGCCACACTAAAAGGCAATGCACCTACCGATTGGGTGCCGTCTACAATCATTTTAGCACCTATTTTTTCGGTAGCTTCTCGCACTGCCTTCAAATCGAACCGCGTACCATCGGCCCAATGCACATGGGGTAGGGCAACCACTTTCGTTTTAGGTGTAATGGCAGCCAATAGCTGCTCGTTCCAATGTTCTCCACGCTTTTCAGATGCGACAGGAGCTTTAACTTCTACGACCTCTGCACCATGCTTTCGGGCTACAGTACGCCAAACGTAAATATTGCTCGGAAACTGTTCTTCTACTACCACAATGGTATTTCCGGGGGCTAGGGCAATATTTTGGGCAGCATTGGCAATGCCGTAAGAAACCGACGGAATTAATGCAATGCGATTGGCATCTTCGGCATCAATCAGGTTGGCAAAGGTTTGCGATAATTGGTGTACTGGCTCAAAAAAGTCGGTACCGGTAATTCGGTAGGGTTGCCCTTTCTTGCGCAGCGCAACGATGCCCGCCTCTTCTACGGCTTTCATTTGCGGCGACATGTAAGCGCAGTTCAAATATGTAACGTCGTCTTCCAATTGAAATAAAGCTTTTTGGCAAGAGAGTGTCGTAGTAGAATGCATAATCATATTTTTTTCTTCTAAATTCTGGAATTTCCGTACACCGTGCAAGTAAGCACTGCGAACTGTGAAAAGACTGCGTATTTTTAAATGTATTTCAGTTTCCGCCGAATATTTTATATGATAGTCTTCTTGTTCCGAAAGCAATACCTACATGAAGCGAGTCCTCTTCTTTTTGAGCATATCTTTTTTGCTACCGTCTGCGCTTTTAGGGCAAGAACAGGAAGCGTTCCCCATAGCTACTTGGCCTGATAAAATTTTTCCTATTACAGAGGAAATGCCTACGCTAATTCCGCAAGCCTATTTAGAACTATTAGAAGATAAACAAGGAAAGATGCGTTTTGAAGAGGTAAGCTCAGTACTATTCAACGAGCGTTTTTCTGCTTACAAAGGAGTAAAACGCATACATCAGCACACGTATTGGGGGCGGTTTGCTGTACATAACCAAACCAATAAATTTTTAGAGTGGAAGTACTATGTGGGGTTCAATAATTTCATGAAAGTGTATGAGCAAAGCAACCGTACCGGAATGCTCACATACAAAAAGTTGGGAGGGCAGTATATGCCTTCTTCGTTGCGCGAGGTGGTAGAAGGCTGGGTTACATCGTTCAATTTATCACTAGAGCCAGGAGAGCGCAAGGTGTTTTATGTGCAACTTAATAACATTAATCATCGCCCTGTTTTTTTCTCTCCTTACCTTATTCCGGGTGCAGAGTGGCATACGCAGTTACAACGCCGTAATTTACTCGAAGGGCTTTTCATTGGGATCATGCTCATTATGGTGTTCTATAATTTCTTCATTTTTGTAGCACATAATGATAAAACGTATGCCTACTATTCTGCTTACATCTTCAATATAACCTTGTATTTTTTTATTATTAAGGGGATGTCGCGGGAGTATTTATTTCCTGAAATTCCCCGTATGGAAGCCTATGGATGGACGTTCGCTCTGGGAATTTCGCCCTATTTCTACTTCCAATTTATGCGGTCGTATTTAAATACACGCGAGCTACTTCCTCGTTGGGATCGCATCATCGGAGAGGCCGCCCGCCTGATGCCCATCATTGTAGGCATTGAACTGCTCATTATTCTCATCGATTTTAATATACAATTAGTGGGTTACATTGCTGTAGGAGTCCTCATTGTGGAAGCGCTTCTTTCCTTAGTGATTTTAGTGCCCTTGTTCCAAAGCCGTAATAAATTGGCATATTACCTAGCAGCAGGTTCTTTGTGTTTATGGGCAGGAGGAATTGCCGGTATCTACATTTCACTTTCCACCGGGTTTATTCAAGGGTTGCGTTATGGGCAAGCCGGTGTAGTAGTTGAAGTCCTGATTTTTTCGTTAGGGCTAGCATATCGAATGCGAGCCATACAGGCTGAAAAAGAAGAGGCACAAATTAAGTTAATCGATCAGTTGCAAACCAACGAACGCTTACAACTTCGGTATAATAAAAAGCTAGAAGAAAAAGTAGCCAAACGCACTGAACAACTGCGTCTTAAAAAACGAAGTACTCGAAACGCAACACGAAGAAATGAAACAGCAACGCGACCAAATGGAAGCGCAAAAGCAAGAAATAGAAGAACGAAACCGCCAACTTCGGCAACTCAACGAAGAGAAAAACTACTTGGTTAGCGTAGTGGCACACGACCTCCGCAACCCGCTCACTAGTTCGTTAAGCATCAGTCAGCTTTTGAAAAACAAGTTTTCCGAGAGTAAAGATGAAGAAGCGTATGAGGGCATTCATGGAATTGAACGAGCCTTAGAACGCATGAATGCCATGATTGGTAAGATTTTAGATTTACGCACTATTGAAGCCCATACTCTAGAAGTCCGCTGGCAACCTACCGATATGACCGTGCTTGCCGAAGCCGTCGTAGAAAGTATGCAATCGCAAGCTGAAGCGAAACAAATTAAGCTTGACTTTGAAGAGATGGAGGAAGATAGCCGTGTAGAGGTAGATAGGGATTACCTCACACAAATTCTTGAAAACTTACTTTCCAATGCGATAAAATTTTCGCCACCTCATACAAAGGTAAAGGTGTGCGTGTTCCCCGACGGCAATTCCATCTGCACGTCGGTTTGCGACCAAGGGCCGGGCATCTCAGAGCAGTTTCAAACAGTGTTATTTCAGAAGTTTCAAAAGTTGAATGCTAAACCTACCGGTGGGGAGACTTCTACCGGTTTAGGGTTATCCATTGTTAAAAAATACACAGAAGCCATGCGAGGTACGGTAACTTGCCAAAGCGAAGAAGGAAGAGGTGCATGCTTTACCATTTGCTTTCCGCGTTGGTATCCAAAGGAATCTTGAGAGTATCTGCAAATCATTACCTTTGCATCGTTCTTCAACCCAAACTCCACCTGCTATGAAAACTACGTTGTTATACGTATTCGGTATTATTTGCATTTTATTGATTTCTATGCGTTGCTCTAGCAATGCTACCATCGCCGTAGCACGCCCTACGGTCGATTTTGAAATCGCAAATGATAGTTGCCAAGCCCCCTGTGTAGTACGGTTCACAAACCTAACACGCGAAGCAATTGAGTACGAGTGGGATTTTGGGAACGGTACTACTTCTACCGCATTTAGCCCTTCTATTCTATACGATCAGCGAGGCACTTATACCGTTACGTTAACCGCGACCAATGCAGGGGGAACTTCTAGGCTCTCTAAAGAAGTAACTATTTTACCTTAATACACCCTATGGCTGAACTTTTAAAAATTAATCCTGAAACCCCTCAACCTAGAAAAATTGAAAAAGTGGTAGAAACCCTTCAGCAAGGGGGGCTGGTGATTTATCCTACCGACACGGTATACGGTATCGGATGCGATTTATACAACAAAAAAGCAGTAGAAAAACTTTGCCGCTTGAAAGGCATTAAGCCCAATAAAATCAATCTTTCATTCATTTGTTACGACTTAAGCGATATTACTCAGTACGCAAAAAGCATTAGCAACCCTGTGTTCAAAATAATGAAAAAAGCACTGCCCGGGCCTTTTACATTTATTTTAGAAGCGAGTAGCAATGTCCCTAAAATTTTAGACGCTCGAAAAAAGCAAGTGGGCATTCGCATACCGGATAACAATATACCCCGAGAGGTTGTCAGGCTTTTAGGTAACCCAATCGTCAATATGTCAATTAAAGATGATGACGAAATTCTTGAATATACTACCGACCCCGAACTGATTTACGAAGAGTTTGACAAGGTAGTCGATATTGTAATTGATGGAGGATATGGAAAAAACATTCCATCCACTGTTGTTAATTGTATCGATGAAACCTTCGAAATTATACGCCAAGGTTTGGGCGATTTAGAAACATTCGTATAGCTCAATCGAGCGTTTGTACCGAGCTCTTTT
Organism: uncultured Roseobacteraceae bacterium; assembly: GCA_964394585.1. Lineage (GTDB taxonomy): Bacteria > Bacteroidota > Bacteroidia > Cytophagales > Flammeovirgaceae > CAYUJH01. Next base: position 8,019 of record CAYMYI010000067.1, on the reverse strand, counting down.
AACAGCATTTAAAAGGCAAATTATCAAATCTATAAGCATTTTTTATAAGTATTTGATTATCAGTGTCTTAGTTTGATTGTTTTTTGCTAGGTTCATAAAAATGAGAATAATTTAAAAAGACTCTGCGATTTATTACGAAAAGAGCTATATTCTTTTATATTTGCAGGTTCTAAAAAAAGCAAGGTTCAATGGCATTCAGAAAAAACAAAAAAATCAACAACGACTTTACAAAAGTCACTATTAGCCTGGCATCGCCAGAGTCCATTCTCGAAAGCTCTTTTGGAGAAGTTACCCAACCCGAAACCATCAACTACAGAACCTACAAGCCCGAAATGGGAGGGTTGTTCTGTGAGCGCATTTTCGGCCCGGTGAAAGATTGGGAGTGCCACTGTGGCAAGTACAAAAGAATTCGCTACAAGGGTATCATCTGCGATAGATGTGGTGTAGAAGTAACCGAGAAGAAGGTACGCCGCGAGCGATTAGGACATATCCAGTTGGTAGTACCTGTAGCACACATTTGGTATTTCCGTTCATTGCCTAACAAAATTGGTTATTTGTTAGGAATACCTACCAAAAAGCTCGATCAAATTATTTATTACGAGCGCTACGTAGTAGTACAAGCTGGTATTGTTGGTGAGTGGGAAATCAACGGCTCCACGCAACTCGATTTCTTAACCGAAGACGAGTACTTGGATATTCTAGATAAGTTGCCAAGAGAAAACCAACAGTTGGACGACGATGACCCCGATAAATTTATCGCTAAAATGGGGGCTGAAGCACTCGAAATGCTGCTCTCACGTATTCAGCTTGACAAACTTTCGTACCAACTCCGACATGCAGCCGCAAACGATACTTCTCAGCAGCGCAAGTCAGAAGCCTTAAAGCGTTTGAAAGTAGTAGAGGCTTTCCGCGATGCACGCACTCGCATCGAAAACCGTCCCGAATGGATGATTATCAAAATGGTGCCGGTAATTCCTCCAGAACTTCGTCCGCTTGTACCCCTTGATGGAGGTCGTTTTGCTACTTCCGATTTAAATGATTTGTACCGACGCGTAATCATCCGAAACAATCGTTTGAAGCGTTTGATTGATATTAAAGCCCCTGAAGTAATCTTGCGAAACGAAAAACGCATGTTGCAAGAGGCTGTGGATTCTTTATTTGATAACTCCCGTAAAGTAAACGCAGTACGTGCCGATGGTAACCGTCCTTTGAAATCGCTCAGCGATATGCTAAAAGGAAAGCAAGGTCGTTTCCGTCAGAACCTTCTAGGAAAGCGTGTCGATTACTCAGGTCGTTCGGTGATTGTTGTAGGTCCCGAACTGAAACTACACGAATGCGGTCTACCCAAAAATATGGCAGCAGAACTGTTCAAGCCGTTCATTATTCGTAAACTAATTGAGCGTGGTATTGTAAAAACAGTGAAATCTGCCAAGAAAATTGTTGACAGAAAAGATCCTGTAGTATGGGATATTTTGGAGAACGTATTGAAAGGCCATCCGGTACTGCTGAACCGTGCTCCTACACTACACCGCTTGGGTATCCAAGCATTCCAACCCAAACTAATTGAGGGTAAGGCTATCCAACTCCACCCATTGGTATGTACAGCATTTAATGCTGACTTCGACGGCGACCAAATGGCAGTGCACGTTCCACTTGGGCATGAAGCAGTTCTTGAAGCTTCGCTACTCATGTTAGCATCACATAATATTTTGAATCCTGCTAACGGAGCGCCTATTACGGTACCCTCTCAAGACATGGTATTGGGGCTTTATTACATTACCAAAGGGTTGCGTTCAGTCGATGCTAATCGTCCTGTATTAGGAGAAGGGCTAACATTCTACTCTCCCGAAGAAGTGATTATTGCCCTGAACGAAGGTCGAGTGGCAAAACATGCCTACATTAAAGTGAAAGTAGGCATCCGTGATGATAAGACCGGAGAAGTAAAGCCGCAAATTATTGAAACGGTTGCCGGACGTGTATTATTTAACCAGACCATCCCTGATGAGGTAGGCTTTATCGACGAATTGCTTACTAAAAAAATGCTCCAAAAGATTATCGCACGTGTGTTTAAAATTGTAGGAATGGCGCGTACAGCACAGTTCCTTGATGACATTAAACATATGGGCTTCCAATATGCTTACAAAGGAGGACTTTCATTTGGTCTGGATGATATCCTAATTCCAGATGAAAAGCAAGATTTGATTGACGAAGCTAAGAAAGAAGTAGATGGCGTTTGGGAAAATTATTATATGGGTTTCATTACAGAGAATGAACGCTATAACCAAATAATCGATATCTGGACGCGCATCAATAACTCACTTACGAATAACCTAATGAAGAGTATGGAAACCGATAAAGCCGGTTTCAACTCTATATTCATGATGATGCACTCTGGTGCACGGGGGTCGCGCGAGCAAATTCGTCAGCTAGGGGGTATGCGTGGTCTGATGGCAAAACCTCAGAAAAATCTGCAAGGTTCCGTAGGTGAGATTATCGAAAACCCTATTCTTTCAAACTTTAAAGAAGGACTCGATGTATTGGAGTACTTTATTTCTACACACGGTGCCCGAAAAGGTTTGGCAGATACGGCTTTAAAAACGGCTGATGCCGGTTATCTCACTCGCCGCTTGGTGGATGTTGCTCAAGATGTTGTAGTTACCGAACCCGATTGTGGAACACTCCGTGGCTTAGTAGTAGAAGCTCTGAAAGAAAACGAAGATATTATTGAGGCGCTTGGTGAACGTATTTTAGGACGTGTAAGTGTACACGATATTTATGATCCGCATACCAATGAATTGATCGTTACGGCAGGTACTGAAATCGACGAGGATATTGTGGCTCGCATTGAAGATACTGCCATCGAGCAAGTGGAAATTCGCTCAGTTCTTACTTGTGAAAGTAAAAAAGGAGTTTGTTCTCTTTGTTATGGCCGTAACCTTGCTACGGGCAAGCTAGTGCAAAAAGGAGAGTCAGTCGGGGTGATTGCCGCGCAGTCTATTGGAGAGCCGGGGACACAGCTTACGTTGCGTACCTTCCACGTAGGTGGTACAGCCTCAAATATTGCCGTAGATTCTAATATCAAAGCAAAGTTTGACGGTAAGATTGAGTTTGAAAACATGCGCGCCGTACAAGCACCTGTACCTGAAGGGCAGGATCCAGTAGAGGTAATCATGGCACGCACTGCTGAGGTTAAGATAGTTGATGAAGATGGCAAAGTACTGATTAGCAACCATGTCCCTTATGGAGGTTTCTTGAAAGTAAAAGAAGGCGATAGAGTTAAAAAAGGAGACATCCTTTGTTTCTGGGATCCATTCAATGCTGTCATTCTTTCTCAAAATAAAGGAGTAGTTCGTTTCGAGTCTATTGAAAAAGGCTTAACGTTCCGTGAAGAAGTGGATGAAATCTCTGGGCATATTGAAAAAGTAATTGTTGATAGTAAAGACAAAACCAAGAACCCGACAATCATTGTAATGGGGGAAGATGGTACCGAAATCAGTAGTAACTTACCGGTAGATGCACTATTGGCAGTAGATGATGAAGAAACAGTTGTCCCTGGGCAAATATTGGCTAAAATTCCGCGTCGTACGGGTAAAACACGCGATATTACCGGGGGGCTTCCTAGAGTTACAGAGTTATTTGAAGCGCGTAATCCTTCCAACCCCGCAGTAGTAACAGAGATTGACGGAGTTGTTTCCTATGGAGCAATCAAACGAGGTAACCGCGAAATCTTTGTACAATCTAAAGATGGTACCAAAAAACGCTACTTAGTGCCCCTTTCTAAGCATATTTTGGTACAAGAAAACGATTACATTAAATCGGGAATGCCACTCTCGGATGGTGCCATAACTCCTTCAGATATCCTTTCTATCAAAGGGCCAACGGCAGTGCAAGAGTATCTTGTCAACGAAATCCAAGATGTATACCGCTTGCAAGGTGTGAAAATCAATGATAAACACATTGAGGTGATTGTTCGCCAAATGATGCAAAAGGTAATTATTGTAGATAGTGGCGATACTACCTTCTTGCCAAACCAAGTGGTAGATAAAATTTCTTTCATGGAAGCCAACGATGATATCCTTGATAAGAAAGTGGTAACCGATAAAGGGGATTCGCAGGTAATGGAAGAGGGAATGATTGTATCAGCTCGTCGCCTTCGCGATGAAAATTCAAGCTTGAAGCGAAAAGACATGAAAATTGTTAAAGTGCGTGATGCGCAGCCTGCAGTATCTAAACCTACCTTGCAAGGTATTACGCAAGCATCGCTCGATACGCAAAGCTTCATTTCGGCGGCATCGTTCCAAGAAACTACTAAGGTGTTGAGCGAAGCTTCGATTCGTGGTAAATCCGATGAACTCTTAGGGTTGAAAGAAAACGTAATTGTGGGGCACCTGATTCCGGCCGGTACTGGCATGCGCGATTTCCAAAAAATCAAAGTAGGCTCAAAAGAAGATTATGAAGCTCTTGTAAGTTCGAAAGAAGCTTTTGAAGCTAAGAAAGAATATCAATAGAAGTTATTTTCTATTGCATTGAACCTAAAAACCTTCTAAGAGATTCTCTTAGAAGGTTTTTTCTTTTTCTACGACAATATCTTTATGGTTGGATATTACGATAATAAGTATGAGAAATGATGGCTTGCAATACGAAAGCCCTGATTGAGATAGAATTTATGGGCAGCAAACCGTTGTACACCCGAATCGAGATGGAGTTGTTTACACCCTGTTTCGGTTGCATATTGCTTTAGCCATTGGATAAGTGCAGCGCCGGCGCCTTTAGATCGCATCTGGGCATCTGTTACTAAATCGTCGATATAAAGATGTTTCCCCCATGCTAAATTTTCCCCTAATCGAAAACCTGCTACGCCTACAAGCGCCTCTCCTTGGTACGCAGCTACTAACTGATACCCTTGTTTGCTTTGTGCTTCTACATTAGCATACATTGCTTCAAAGCTATACTGTGGGCGTAACTGTAATAAGAGCCGACAAGCTAACTCCTTTTGTGGTTTATGGGTAATTATTTGGATTGTCATTCGATAAAGTGCACTTTACTACTACGCTTGTTTCTTTTTTTTGCGTACTGTTACTAAAACACCAATGGAAATAAGCAACACCAAAATGGAAGTGTTCAGAACGACATTCAGCCAGGCAGCTTCTGTAGTTTTGCGTACCTCATTACTTTCTTGATCGATAAGGCTATAGAAACCACTTAAGGAAGTTTGCTCAATCATTGCATTTTTTTTGCTTTCCCCGGTTACCTTCATGGCAAATTCGGGGCGAAGCGTATCGTAGCGCTCCATTCGCGGGTTAAAGTATATCCAATTTACATAGTCTTTCATTTGGTAATAACCGGGCTCTTGGGGTTCAATAAAGAAATTAAATGTTTTGCTGCCATATACACGCCCGCTTGAGCGTGTAATATTTTGGCGAATGCTCGGAGGATAAAATAGCAGCTCATCGTTAGTACGGGTACTTGGTTCACCTAAAGATGCAATGTTTCCTTCTCCTTCGATTTTTAGTTGGTAGCTAAAACTCTGACCGGTTTCAAATTCTTGGGTGGCTGTTTGCTCTTTTAGCCGATAATTACCTACGGCTACTCCTTCTCGGAGGGGGTGGGGAGGAAGCTCTTTTACTTTGATTTTTTGTTCTTTAGAATAGAAAGTTTTGAAGTCTTCTTGGGTATTTCTGCCAAAAAAGGTAGGATTTTTTGCTTCTTTATATTTTATCATTTTTAAACCGGCTGAAGGAAGCGTAATATCTTCTGCATTGAGTGGGAAAAACGCCCCTTCATAAATTTTGTATTGCTTGTACTGTTTCCCGTTGATCTTGACATATTCACGGTCAATTTGATCAATACCAAAATTCTCTTCCCAACAATTGGATGGTTTTGCCTTCTTTAAAATTTCGGCAAGCTGGTCTCCAATTTTATAAAAGCTCATTTGAGCGCGGTTGGTGAGCGCTACATAAAACGAGATATCAATGGTAAACCCTTCACCTACGTATACCTCTTTTTTGTTAGGCGTAATAGCAAAAAAAGCATCTTCTTTTACATCAACAAACTCTTTAGAATTATCGCGGTTAGGTTTTCCCCAAAACTCTGCAAAAGGATCGAAGGCTCTGCGTTGTACTGGCTCACCAACAGTTACCGTAGCACCGCTAAATTGGGCAGGCTGCCCATTAATTTGCATTTGAAATGGAGCAATTTTGAAAGTTCCTTTTCGGTTGGGTAAATAATTTTGGGTGATGCTCTGCGAGCTGGTAACCTTTCCGTTTACAATACTTGTGTTGGTAGAAGAGGAAGTACCACTTTTGCGAAAGCCTTCAATATCGGGGAATCCCGAGTACCCTTTCATGCGCTCATTCCGAACAGTAGCAGTAATTTGCAGCATCTCGTTAAGACCGATTTCGGTGCGCTCGAGGCTGATACTCACCTCTTGTGCAGAGGCAACACCACTCAGCAAATATAACAATGTAATGACGGAGAAAAGGAAACGTTGGACAGAATACATAATCGTTCAAGGTTTGTAGTAATACTATTGCTCTAACAACAGGGAAAGATATTCTTAAAGATTGCCTACGCATGTAAAATTAACTTAAAAAGCATGGTCGATTTCGCTTTTTTTTCTATATTAGAGATGTTTAATCATCTTTAACATAATAAACAACTACTTCACTTAAGCTATGCTAGAGTACTCAAAGACAATTTTGGAGAAGGTTGCCTTTGATGAGTTTTTATTTCAAAAAGAGCTTAGAAAGGCAAAGCGGTTATTAAACCGAGCAGAAATTAAAGAGTTAGAAAAATGGTGTAGCACTCGATTCGGAGGGCGATTTGGCTCTCTAAAACATGCAACTCAGTACAACGACACACAAGTTGAATTTTAAGAAACGGATTTAAGATTAAACTTTGTAAAATCGAGAGATTAAGAGCGGGCTTTATGTCCGCTCTTTTTAGTATTATGCAGACTCTACTAAGGCAAAAGTTGAGGTTTGATCGTAAAGAATTGCTTTAGAAAAATCTATACTTCATACATAGACAGAAAGCGATTTGTCAAATCGTGTAACCTTTGAGAATAAATAAATTATCAAAAATGACACTTTTTCACCGAAAAATGGGCGAAGGAAAGCCCCTCATCATATTACATGGCTTGTTTGGTTCGTCTGATAATTGGATTAGCATCGCCAAATTGCTTGAAAACGACTTTGAAATATTTTTAATAGACCAGCGAAACCATGGGTAATCGCCCCATTCCGATGCGTTTGACTACGATGCTATGGCGGCAGATTTAGCAGAGTTTATCGAGCAACATCGCATTAAAAACCCGGTGGTTATAGGGCACTCTATGGGAGGGAAAACCGTGATGGAGTTTGTTTTCCAATATACAGAACTGCCCGCAGGGCTTATTGTAGTCGATATTGCGCCTAGGCATTACCCTGTGCACCACCAAACTATTTTGGAAGGGTTAAATGCGATTAACCTAGCAAGCATCCAAAGTAGGAAAGAGGCTGATTCAATATTGCAAGGTTATATTGCCGAAGTAGGTATCCGGCAGTTTCTGTTGAAAAACTTACAACGAAATTCCAAAACAGGCGCCTTTCAGTGGAAAATCAATTTGCCGATAATTACAGAAAAAATTGAAAATGTAGGAGAGGAAATCAGGAGCCGTCGTCCGTTTGATAAACCAACATTATTTTTAGGCGGAGCTAACTCAGAATATATTCGAGCGCAAGATCATACCGATATCCGAACCTTATTTCCTAAGGCGCGTATCGAAATGATTCCCAATGCAGGGCATTGGGTACATGCTGAGCAGCCCCAAGCGTTTGTAGAAGCAGTTCGCTCATTTTTAGCATCCTTCTAGTTGGCGATAATTCCTTCCTTCTGCAAGAAGTTTCTCTTTAAATTCGCTGCATGATGGCATTGCTACAATCGTTAGCTTCCTACCAACACATCCGAAAATGGTTTGCTCAACAAGGCTGGCATCCGTTCCACTTTCAAGAACAAACGTGGCAAGCATTTCTCGAAGGA
>CAYMYI010000066.1:20527-22011 GCA_964394585.1 uncultured Roseobacteraceae bacterium | reverse complement strand
TCGCAGATCGATAGCGAACCGCTCGTATAAACAGGTGAGCTAACGGAGGGGGCAATTCCCATGGTAAACTCTACATCGGTATTATCACTTTCGCAGCCTTGTGCTGAGCGTACTGTAACGAATAAGGGACGGTTTAACACGCTCGCATTCGCTGGCTTGAATTGACCTCTCGCAGCTTGTTGTACAAACAATGGGGTTACTTCTGTGCCAAATTCATCATAGAAATGATAGGTTTCTCCGTTGAGGGTATCTGCACCTATCACCGTTATGAATATCTCTTCGAAACTACACGCTATCAAATCAGAGTTTGTGGCATCTACTCCTGCCCGAGAAAAGAAATTTCCACAACTGTTGGCTAGGGTAATGCGTTTTACACCGCCGTTAGAAATTGTAAGCCCTGAACGACCCAGGTTACCCGCTTGCACTCCTTCGCCTAGCCATGCACCTCCGTTATTTTGTGTTACTACACGAGTAGTAGTATTGATTGGATTCGACACGAAGCCTCCATTTCCTATCGCTACATTAAACGTCATCTCTAAGCTACTCGAGGTAAGTTGGAAAGCCCCTTCGGCGAAGAGAGCTGCAATAGGGTCAGCCCCATCGTTGAATAGGGGTATCGGGTTAAAGTTACTTGTATTAAAGTTTACTGCAAGGACGCCCGATGTAGTAATGGTCGTTGGTGTAATAATGATTTCGTACGGGTTCAGTGGGAATACAAATGGGGTCGTACTGCTTACATAATAAGCTAGATTCCCTGAAATTCCTCCACCTAGATCGTTCAATGTACCAGGTGCCGCATTTCCTATTTGAACTGTATTGGCGCCTGTATTAATGGTACCTCCTAGATTTAAGGTATTATCTACAATTACATTTTCACCAACGAGCGATAGACTTCCTGTTACAGTCAGTTCTTGTATTACTAAATCGCCCCCTGTATTATTAGTGAGTGTACTCGAGCCTGTAAACGATAGTTCGCCGTTGGCAATCGTAGTACCTGCATTCAAAGTTACATTGCCAGTTACTTCAAGAGTTGCGCCTCCTACAATAGTAAAGGTACCGTCATCTTGGGTAATATCTCCTTGCACCGTAAGTGTATTCGGCGATGGCACAGTGAGTGTACCAGTATATCCCGATTGGATTTCGATACCTCCTACGGTAAAGTCTCCATCTACGACCGCATTTATTACACTACCCCCATCGAATACCGCAGTTTGCGTAGCGTTTGGAGGGCCAAAACCTCCTGTCCCTCCGGAAGTAGCCGACCAGTTAGCGGGGTTGCTCCAATCGCCGGGGGCAGTACCAACCCAGTATAATACATCGCAGGTAATGCCCGATGGAGTATAATTGGTAATACCAGTCGCCCAAGTTGTATAAGCCGCTTCGGTAGGTTCGCATAAGTTAGTTCCATTAAAAAAGAAGTTATCAAGATTAGACGCCCCCGATGGAATATTTGTTAGTGATAGAGGCAACTGACCTGTCAGACC
>CAYMYI010000066.1:0-20517 GCA_964394585.1 uncultured Roseobacteraceae bacterium | reverse complement strand
ATAATGTTTTAAGGTTTACCAAACTTCCAAAGTTAGTCGGCACTCCCCCCGATAAACTAGTTACATGCAATCGTAAATCTTCTAATTGTGTAAGGTTGCCTATTTCTGTTGGGATACTACCCGTAAAGCCATTATTATCCAGCCAAAGTGTAGTGAGGTTAGTAAGGTTACCTACTTCCACAGGAATTGAGCCACTGAATGCATTATTATCCAAGAATAAATCGGTAAGATTTATCAGATTCCCAATTTGTGTAGGAAGTGTTCCTGTAAACCCATTGTTAGTGAGGCGCAGGTCAGTAAGGTTAGTTAACGTCCATAGCTCATTAGGCAAAGGACCTGTTAGTCCCATATCGTTTAACCGAAGAGTAGATAAGTTGGTCAAATTTCCTATCTGAGGAGGAATAGTGCCTGAAATATTATTTTGGCTGAGATCGAGATTTACTAAAGAATTCAAATCACCAAGCTCAACAGGCAAATTCCCGGTCAAGTTATTGTTATCAAGAAATATCCCAGTTACGCAGCCCTCAGCATTAATAGCAACACCATTCCATCCATTGAGAGGCTGTCCACCAAGCCACCCGCTATTGTCAGTCCAACCTGCTCCGTTAGTAGCTGTATAGAAGGCTGTCAAGGCAGCTTCATCGGCGGCTGGGTTACAACCAGAAATAACAGTAAATGCTGTTGAAAACTCTGAGGTGTTTCCAGCTGCATCGGTTCGGGTAACCACCACGTTGTCCCCAACTGATAAAGTTAATCCTGTTACTGTAGCGGTTGTTCCTGCAGCCGTTACGTTGCCTTGGTAAACTTCGCCTTGCCCTGTACCATCAGATACGAATACTTCAATCACATCATTATTAGCCACACCTGAAACTGTAACCTCCGTTGTGGTGGCTGCATCTATAATGGGAGCCGTAATACTCGAATTACTACCAGAAGTTAGCGATATACCACCAGAAGTATTGCTAAAGATGCTGTTCCGACTTATTGTATTATCGATGGAAGCTGCTCCTGAAATTAGAATACCCCATGTAGTATTATTAGCTATTCTATTTCCTTCTCCCGGAGCAGTTCCACCAATCAGCATATTATCAGGGCCATCTCCTCCCCAAGCGATTCCACTTCCTGAGTTGCCCAAAAGAGCTGTGCCATCGGCACCTACCCCAATATAATTTCCTTTTATTTGATTATTGGTTGGGCCGGTGGTAAGAAATAGAATCCCTGAAGAACCATTATCTGCAATTACGTTTCTTTCGACATCAGTTGTCCCCCCAATCAATGAGTTACTGCCAATAAACCGAATTCCATCACCTCCATTGCCTCGGCCTCCTATACCATCGGGGGCAGTACCTATATAATTATTTTGTAGCGTAACATTATTAGGATTTAATGACACAAAAATCCCTTCATCGGTGTTACCGGAGATCACATTTCTTCCCGCTGCCGTGGGAAGGCCTATGTTGGAACCAGTTGTACGGACATTGATGCCCACTCTATTTGCCGCCGTATTACCGGCATCATCCAAGCCCAGGACACTACCTGCAAGGGTACTGCCATCGGACCCAGTAGTAAAGTCGATAGCGTGTCCATTCGTCCCACCATTGAATCCATTGATAATCAAGCCATATACCTCATTGTTAGCAGCACTAAATACTAAGCCGTTTACATCGCCAGCACCAGAACCATCTATTTGGATATTCAGCACCGCATCGTTTCCAACATTCAAAGTGTTTTTGCTAGAACCTGGTTGCGAATAACCATCAATAATCACACTTTCTGAGATAATTGGCAGAGCCGAGGTTGGGGATATGGTTTGAACCCCGGCTGCATCGATACTGAAATCGATATAGCTTTTTTGCCCCGTATTATTATTAGTGAGCAAAATAGCATCGCGTAATGTACCATCATCTTGAACAGCTATTTGTCCGTTATCGGCAGTATCTGTAACTCGGAATGCCCAGAGAGGACCGTTGGTCAAGGTTCCATCATTGGTATTCGTAGTTACATCTTCTGCATTTGTACCTGTTCCCTCTTCAAAATTCCAATAGGCTACCAAGCCAGGTTCTGCGGTATTTGTACTCGACATATCGGCTTGGATTTGGGCCGGTGTACGCGCGGTATCGAAGATTTTGACTTCATCTATTTGCCCATTAAAATGTAATGTGCCCGGATTATTCCTTCCTATGAGTAAATCGCTGGTGGTATTTGAAGAAGCCGCAGGATATGAACCTATTTGGGTGAGAGGTTCTGCCACTCCGTTTACATACAGTGTATACCTATCGGCATTTATCGCTTGGGTGCCATCAAAAACAAATGCAAGGTGAATCCACTCGTTTTCTCTGCCAGTTAACAAGCCTGCTGCAGTTTGCCCGTCGTTGTTAGTTCCTGTTTCTACAGCAACTCGTATTGAATTATCATTGGCTATTGTTAGAATGATGCGATCATCAGGTCCTATTCCTTTGAGAATCACCGGTCGCTCAACACCCGATAAATCAGCTAATTTCACCCATGCTTCTAGGGTTAATTGCGATTGCCCGTCTAGTGCATTGATATCGCCCGCATTTACAAAATCATCCACCCCATCGAAGTAAATACCTGTGTTGCCTACGGGTTGGGTGGGGAGTACTGAAGTATTTGTAAACGGGCTTTCGTATGCTCCAATATCAATGGCTAGCCCTTGACTTCTATTTTGGAGACGGGCATCGGTAGATAGTGCTTCTAATACATCTCCGTCATTATCTAAATCAAAATCGTCAGTAGGGAGTAAGGAGGCATCGCCCCGATCGTTGATTGGACTATTCGCAAAATTAAGTACAGCATGGGTTTCAATACCATTGGTCGCACCATTGAGTGCCAAGGTAGGATCTAAGAAATTAGATAGGGTAACTGCTGTAGCATCAATTGAATTTGCTCCAAAGTCAGCAAATGTCAAATTATCTAAACTCCCTATCAAATTGTTATTACCACTAACTGTGGAAGTACCTCCATTGTAATCTCGAATATCACCATTGATATTACCTGCAATAATAGAATTTTGTACTTGTAATGGGCCTGCCACAGCAATATTACCTAAACTCGTAGAGGTATTATCAGTAATAGTAGTACTTTGAAGGACTACCCCTGCATTTGTACCTGTACTAAATGCCGCGCCATCACCACTAGAGGTATTTCCCGAAATAGTGCTGTTAATTAAAGTGATTAGATTTCCTGTTCCATTGGTATCGAAAGCTCCACCTCTGTTAGCCGTCGCGTTCCCTGTAAATAAGCAGTTGATAAAAATAGCATCCCCCAAAGTATTGACTGCTCCACCAAAATTTGCCTGATTCGATACAAAACGGACTTGTTTTGCTGTAATTCCCCCCCCTACAGAACGTACTCCCCCTCCTTCAACACCACCTGCTCCATTGGTAAGTGTAATGTCTTCTATATCTAATGATGCTGTTGCATTTATGTTAAAAATTCTTGAAGCCCCTCCAGCATCAATGATAAGATTGCTAGACCCAATACCATCTATAAAGATATCTTCTGTGATAGGTATCTCACCGAGAGACAAGGTGATGGTGTTCGGAGTTGGACCTGGTATACTAAAATCAATGTAATCTTTATCCGTATCAGTATTGGCTTCTTCGATAGCCTGTCTTAATGAACCCAAACCTGGGCCGGGGTTATCGGTATCATCCGTTACACGGAGTGCCCAAAGAGGAAGTTCTGTTCCTGATGTTGATAACGTACCATCATTATTCCCTGAGCCTAAATCATCTGCATTTGTTCCTGTACCATCATCCAAATTCCAGTAGCCTACCGCTGTTCCTGCTGCGGTGCTACCCATAGCAGCTTGAATTTCGGTGGCTGTTAGTGCGGACTCATAAATTCGAACTTCGTCGATTTGCCCGTTAAACTCATCGCCTGTTCCTGTTCCATCTCCTATAATAAAACTACCTGAAGGTGGACCATTTGGAGGTGTGTTGCTTGGGTCGGGTGTCATTGTGGTGGCGACTCCATTAATATAGGCTGACCAAAAGCCAGCATCTCTTACGATTGCTACATGTGTCCACTCATTAGGCGTAAATGTGTGGTCAATAGGGTTTATAGTAACAAGACCTAAAATTAAAAAATACTGACCTGTAGTTGCAGACTGTCCTATACCATAACCATCGGCAATAGTGCTACCATTATAAGCAATTACTGTATTACCAGTTGGGGCTGATGGGGCTTTCACCCAAACAGACATTGTGATATTATCCGTCTGAAGAGTGGGTATTGGCGCTGTTACAAAATCATCTACTCCATCAAAGTAAATGCCTCGGTTACCTGGGGGTTGGGTGGGGATTGGCGAGGCAGTTACTGTAAACTCTGTAGAAAATGCTGAAGTATTTCCTGCAGCATCGGTTCGGGTTACCACTACCGCTGTACCTGGTGTTAGGGTTAAGCCTGTAATAGTAGCCGTTGTTCCTGTAGCGGTTACATTCCCTTGGTACGTTTGCCCTTGCCCAGTACCGTCTGATACGAATACTTCAATCACATCTCCACTCGCTACACCTGAAACCGAAACTTCGTTATTGTCGGCTGCATCAATAGTAGGTGCCGCCAAATCATTGTTAGTGCCTGCGGCTAATTGTATTCCTCCGAATCCATTATTTGCGACACTATTTTGAGATATTGTATTTTGTATTGCGGTGCCTCCAAGCTCAACACCATATACTGAGTTTGGCAAAGCAGTGGTTCCATCTGCGCCAATACCTATGTTATTTTCAAGAATGAGGTTATTGGAAGAAGAACCGTTTAACAGTATACCACTTTGCGTATGGTTAACAATTACATTATTTTGTAATGTGTTATCATTCGCATTAAATAATTGCACACCTTGGTTAGTAGTTCCAAAACCCAGTTCATTCCCTGTAATTCCTGTACCAATATGGTTACCCATTATAACATGGTTACCAGAAGAAGCCGATATAGAAGAGCGCGCTAAAATATTATCTTCTATGGTAATTGTACCAGAGCCTGGAGCCAAGTTTATACCTGTTGAAGAAGATGGTTGCACTAATGCCGTTCCAGTTTCATCCGTTCCAACTTTGTTTCTGATAATACTACCGTTCTGAGCAAAAATTTGTATTCCATCTGATCCGTATTCGCTAATCACATTACCCTTTCCTACATCACCGATTATGAAATCATTGGCATCAGGCTGGAAACGCACTGCAATATTAAAATCGGCGAGATGAACAGCATAAATTTCTACTCCTACAACGCTGTTATTAACCAGCAAACCGAATGAGGCTGCGGGGTCTGCTTGGCTAACCTTCACCATGGCATCTACAGTGTTCTCTACATATCCAGGCTGCGATGTACCGTCAATTATCAATGGGCTTGTAATTCCTGTAAATCCATTAATGTTAGATAATAGTCCAATATTCCAAGGAGCAGGTGTCGGAATACTAAAATCCACATAGATTTTATCTGTATTTCCATTGGCGTCTTCTATAGCCTGCCGCAAAGAACCCACACCACTATCGTTCGTGTTAGTTACCCGGTAAGCCCAAAGCGGATTTTCAGGATCTGCAGCAAGCGTACCGTCATTGGTATTCGTCGTGATATCTGCTGCATTAATGGCCGAACCTTCGCTAAAATCCCAGTAAGCCTCCAGTCCTGTTTCACCAGGATTCGTGCTTGCCATATCGGCTTGGATTTCAGCAGCGCTTCTAGCTATGCTAAAGAACTTGATTTCATCGAGTTGGCCTTTGAAAGCATTCGCATTATTCGCTGGTTGGCGCTTCCCAATTACAATAGGTTCTGCATTGGTTACTATACCTGAAGGGAAATCAAGAATTGGTGTTATTGCAAGTACACCATCAATGTATAATTCTAGATTTCCTCCATTTTTCACAAAGGCTACGTGGTGCCAAGCTCCATCATCAATACGGTTTGTTGAATATTCAAAAACTAAACTTCCCCCTTGTTGCCTATCAACATATATTTTACCACCGTTTGTGGGGTCTGTTTCGCGAATGTATCTAATGGCAAAAGGGTTATCCGTTGTTAATCCTTGGTACTTCCCAATGATGTCTTTCACCGCATCCCCAGTGGCATTCTGCACTCTGTCTGGCTTCACCCAGAACATTACGGTAAAGTTGTCTGCACCTCCTGCATCAAACCCTTGATTAAAAACAGCAGCATCAGGAACTGTGATAAAGTCATCCACACCATCGAAATAGATACCTCGGTTGCCTACGGGTTGGGTAGGCGGTGGTGGTGGAGCAAAGGTATTTCCGCCCCCATTTGCATTAGCGAAGGTAAATGTGTTGTAAATACTAAAATCTATAGGAGCAGGTTCATCGGTAGCCACCGTTCCATCGTCAGCACCTACAGAAGCAGTTGTAGTAGCAGGAGTGGCATCTAAGGACTCCCATCGGTTGTCAGGTCCTGAATCAAATCCCGCTATACGTAAATCTGCTTGTACATCAATGTATAAATCCTGCCAGTTTACATCATCGTATTCAAGTTGTACCTGTGCTGTAGGGGTTCCTCCATTCGTTAAAGAAAACGTCCAATATACATCGGGATGTACTAAATCAATCACTCCAGGTTCTAAATTTCCTTGGTTTGGCGTTCCAAAATCCAAATATTCAACCAAAAAGCCATCATTGAAACCAAAGCCCGTTAAGTTGTTTAAGGTGATAGGAGCATATTCAGTATTGTTTCCTATGTGGAATGTAAAACTGGCTGCATTTCCTTCTTTGGCAAGTGGCCCTTCAATGTAGCTCGTTGGACCTCCGTTGGCAATGGTTGCCCCATCGGCTAAAACAAGGTATTGCGAAGGATTGGTAATGATATTTCCTGCTTGTAAGTTGAGCGTTCCAGTGACTTCCACAATGGTGGCCGCACTTGTTATATCTACCGAATTACCCGGATTATTTATGGTTAAGTCTTCAAAGAACTCATCGGTAAGAATAGCTTGATTAGCTGTTCCATCAAATACGACTGTTCCACCACCATTTACAAAAGTCCCATCATTACTCCAATCTCCTCCTAAAGAAATAACTCCTGTAGCACCATTTAGCTCAAAACTTCCACCAGTCTCTATGGTAAAATCTCCACTTAAATCGAGAGATCTAGTGGAATTGACATCCCCTGTAGCTGTGATGGTTAAATTATCGAATTGAACAGGGTCTACACTACTAGCAGAAAAGTTGGGCGTCCCGGTTAAACGTACTGTAGAGTTAGCCCCTGTAAATGTACCGTTTTGGGTGTACTCTCCGTCCACCGTTAGTGTAGGTGTACCAATGAAAGCATCGAGCGTACCATCTAGGGTAAAATCGCCGGCAACGGTTAGGTTAAAACCGTTCATTTCCAAGGTATTGCCCGTGTTAATCGTCAGGTTTCCTAGGTCAGGGACTGGATCGGCGACAACATCAATTTGTGCGTTGGCATCAATGATAACGTCATCGCCAAAACCGGGGAGGGTATTTCCTACCCAGTTGTTAGTGTTAGACCATAAGCCGTCGCCACCCCCATTGTCGAAGATGAAGGAGGCAGGGGTATTCTCTAACCAAACTAGCTCTTGTGTTCCTGCTTGTAGCACAATGATATCTACATCGTTATCGTCATCTATATCAGCTACTTCTATGTATAAATCGTTGTTAGTGTTTGCAGGAGTATATACATCGGTGAAAACGGGCGTTCCTGTAATATCTTCAATGAGTGTTACATTGTTTGAAGTGGAGGAAACTGCCATTTCAAAGGTGCCGTCTCCGTTCCAGTCAATAGGTTTTACCGATTTGATGGTTCCACCCACGCCTGAGGCTAGGTTGATGGTTGTGGGCGGACTTGGGTGATTATTTTCTGAAATCACGAGTCGGTCGGCTGCTAAAGAAGTACCATAGGTAATATCGGGCATTCCATCGCCAGTATAATCAGCGATAGAGAATGTTCCAGGTTGTAAACTATTGCCTGCCGTGTTCACCAACTCTGTAGGGGCCGAAAAACTTCTATTTCCTTGATTGTAATAGATTCTGATTCTTTCGTCGCCCACCATGGCGATAACATCCAAGTCGCCGTCTAGGTCATAGTCTGTGGTGGCTAACTGCAAAACGTCTGAAGTAGCCCCTGTTGCAAAATCCACCCGATCGGGAGTGTTGTTATAGCCCCCTGCACCATCATTAAAGAAAATGCGAACTTCATCAACTCCCCCACCTACTACCGTGATAATATCTTCAAACCCATCATTATCTAAATCGGCTACTGCCAATGGGTTGTCTTGCGGGGTAGCATTCGTAATTAGGGTTTGTGCTGCTGGCGATGTTTGTAAATCTTCAAATTTATTAATATCATTCCCATCCAAGAGAATTAACTCTGCAATACCATCTTTGTCGGTATCGGCTCCTAAGGCAAACTTTTTTGCAAGCACATCGGGACCAAAACGGTTTAGAGGGCCGAACGTCATGGTTCCTGTGTTCACAATAGCAGAATAATCGTTTACCGCTGAATTCCCAAATCCTTCAGTTACCAATAAGTCTAGGTCGCCATCGCTCCCTTCAAAATCGAAAATGGAAACATAGTTTGGCTGATTAGAAAAGGTAGTCAAATCCAAGCCATCAACGCTTGCTTTGAGCACAGTAGTATTGGTAAAGCTTGGCATAGTCGCCGCAGGTTTTACCGAAAACTGAAGCGTATAGCCTCCTGAAAGCGGCTTCGCACCTGTACCTACTGTTGAGGTAATTGCATCGGTAAGGGTTACGGTGATATTTTCTCCATCGAGGAACTCTCCTGCTGGATCGAAGGTGATATTGGGGCCAACTACTGTAGGAACCGCATTATACACCCCGGTTCTATCACCTCTTACAATAATACTAGTTCCATCAATTACGGTAGCGACATCTACCGGATCACTCATGGTAATGGTAATGGCATCGGCTGGGGTGAAGGTAGTTGCGTATGGGAGGGGAGAGGTGTTGGTGATAGTAAGGGAGGCAGGCGGTGCAAACGTATTCGCTGCAGGCGCTGCGTTGTTATTACCAAAAGTAACCTGTACCGGCGCTGCATTGTCGATGGAAAAAGCATCACTCGTAACGGAACCGCTTACATCATCCCCTGTAAAGCTAACTGTAGTTACATCAACCCAGGGTGCACTGAATCCTGCTACACGCAGTTCGGCAGGGTCATCAATGAAACTTTCCCGCCATGAATCATCCCAAAGAAGAGTGATATCTGTGGTAAATGGAGAGGCCCCAACACTTTGCACTTCCCAATATTCATTAGGCGAAACTACATCAACCGTAGTGCCATCAGCAGTTAAATCTCCTGCACCGATACCAAAATATTCGAGCACATAGCCTTCACCATTCCCTCCGTTGATTTGAATAGGGGCATATACCGTTCCATCGCCAAGGGGCAAGTTCGCTGTTCCTGAAGCCGAAAAATTAATCAGAATAAATCCATTTAAATGGCTATCGTTCGGATTGGGAACATTGAAGGTAGTATTGTTGACATCCGTAATGAGTACTGCGCCTGTATTCGATTGTATATAGCCATCGGTAAAAGTGATGCTTGCCGTTGGGCTACCTGCAATCGTAATATTGACATCTAAAATTAAATTGTCATCTGCCGGTGTGGGCTTATCAATCACCAAATTTGCAAATGTAGGTGCAGTACCAGAAATCGTTTGGTTGGCTGCTCCATTAAACGTGGTAGTTCCTAAGGCAGTAAAAACACCATTGTTGGTTAAATCACCTCCAATTTCTAAGACTTCTGAGGTGGTAAGTGAGCCTCCCGCAGCAATGCTTACATCACCGTTCACGGTGATTGCTTCGTTTAAAATGGCATTCGTTGAAGAGGTCACAAAAATGTTTTGGAATTCTCCAAAAGATACTTCAGGAGCAATTCCCACTAAACCTACGGTTTGGGTTGCTCCCCCTGGGGTAAACGTGCCTAAATCTTCCCATACTACGCCACTGGCACCAATGATGGAAATATCATTACCTTGTGCGTTGAGTGTAGTTTGAATATCTATGGAATATGCTTTTAAAGTAGAATTCAACTCTAAAGCTGTGGCAGAGGATACTACTACCCCCCCAAGTTCTTGCTCATTTCCCACACCATTAAAATCTGTATAGGCTTGGCTGTCACCGTCAAAGAAAAAGTTTGCCGTAGAAGCAATATTAATACGGCTATCTGCTGCAATTGTCACATCTCCTTCTAGGATATAAGTTCCCCCGTTGTCATCGATTTCATTAGGAGCAGCATTATCGCCATTTATAGATAAGTTACCTGCCACCAATAGTTCATTCCCTGCTGTATTATCGATACTACCCGGAGCGTTGATGGTTAAATCGGATGTAAGTCCTCTCACGTCTAAAACAACTACATCTTCTACAACTACATCATCAAAAATGGAGGGAACGCATCCGCAGTCCCAAATCCCTGCGTTTGCCCAATCTCCTGTGGAAATTGAAGTAATTGTAGTTCCAGCATTTCGTATTTCTAACAACCGAGAAGCTGAAACGCGATTGCCATTCGGAATATCTTGATCAATCACATCCCCTGTACCGGGCGTTGCATCACCTCCAGCAAAGATAAATCCTCCATTATCTACTGTACCACTCACTCCCCCTGGAGCCCCTGCTACATCAAAGGCGCCGGCACCTCCAACATCGTGTATAATGCGAACCTTACCGTTAGTATCGCCAATGCTAATGATTGCTGCTGTACCAGGACCAACAGGAACTGCTGTTTGACCTGTAATGCGAATTAGGTTCCCCCCTTGGAGGGTAATATCCCCTCCGGTTCCGGTACTAGTTGACCGCGAATCTATGTACTCTGCTTGTATATTCGTTGAACTTGTTATTTCTACGTTTCCTCCTATGCCATTTGTAGCTTTTGTATCAATGCTGCCTGCTACTATATCACCATCGGCACGAAGTAGCACATCTCCTCCATTTCCGTTGCTTATATTTTCAGTATTGATACTTGCTGTATTAATAATGCTTCCCAAGCCAGAAGCTCCTATTCCAAGGTTACCACTATTGGCGCTTACAGTCTGCATGGAAATATTACCAGTTGTAATGTTCCCACGCGCTAAAATGGTAATATTACCAGACCCCGCGGCAGAATTTGTGGATAAATCCGCAGCAGAAATCCCTCCGTTAATACACTCTAGATAAATACTTCCCCCTTGAGAAGTTACATTCGCTGTGGTAATGAAATCTCCTGTAATGATTTCGAGGTGATTCCCATTTCCCTGTAAAGTAGGATCAAAAGCCCCATCATTAAAAGTACCACCCGTTGCTGGCGATTGAATGAGAATATTAGCATTTCCTGCACTAAAGCCTACATTGCTTTCCATGGTAATTGCCCCATTGCCATCGGCCCTGCCTATGGTGATTTCGCTAAAGGTAGCTTCATCAATCGCAGCTATATCAGCGTCTGTTAAATCTAGTTGAGTGCCTGCATCGTTTGTTCCGCCTAAATCTATGGGGATATTTACGTTGAAGGGTTCCAGGGTGAGGGTGCCGTTTGTTGTTCCAGAAGCTAATAAAGTATTAGCACCTCCGGTCAAGTTAATCTCATCAGCAATAAACTCTAGGTTGCCTCCAATCCCAGAAGTACCATTAGCCGTAATATCATAAATACTAAGGGCTGCACCAGCTGTTGAACCGCCATCTAAACCGCCACTTAAAACAGCACTTCCAAGGTTTAATGTTAAATTATTCGATGCATCAGCAAAAAAGCTTCCACCACTTCCACTGGTGCTTTGGGCTGTTAGCGCGTTAATAGTTATATCCGTAGCCTGTAAATCAATAGCACCTCCATTACCAGAACCAGGAGTCGAAGCAGTAATAGAAGGAATTCCTGTAAATGAAATATTATCAGATGCGGTCATAGTAATTGTACCCACATCATTAGCTCCAGTTGTCAATGAATTACTCACTTGTGCACCGGATATATTACCCATTTTTGCAACTAATTCAACGTTAGATGTATTTGCTGAAGAGTTTAGTATTTCATGCACAAATACGTTGGCTCCTTCTATATATAAATCCCAGCCATTAGTTACAATATCGTCTCCAGCTGCCATACTAAAATCACCCGCTCCACTATCATCGGCATCGGCTACTATAGTAAGCGTTCCTACCCCAGCATTTAAAGTGAGTTCATTATCTGCTAAATCATTCAGCGTAATATCATTCGTAGCTTCCAGCCTTACATTGCCAATAAGCGTTTCCAAAGTTGCTTCAGAAATGGTGAAATCTCCTGCACCGCCATCGGCTTGTAAAATTTCGCGATCACTAATTTCAATATCATCTGTTCCACCGCTACCATCGGCTATGATGATATTGGCGGGGTCTAAGGAAATCGTACCGGGTGTGCCATTTGCTGCACCGTTCTCTACGCTTCCTCTAAACTGCAAATCGCCTTTTGCCGAAACTTCTACAAACCCACCGTTGCCACTTGTTTGTCCGCCTTTCACCGAGATAGTTCCATAAAATTGGGTGCGCTCCTCTGCCCAAACAATCACACGGCCGCCGTTGCCGGCTTCGAGGGCATCGGCTTTTACCACAGCTTTCGGGCTTATAAAGGTGTGCTGCGCCAAGGGCAAGCTTCCCTTTCCTTTTTCATCGCCTCCTATAAACACCGTCCCCCCGCCGTTAGGTGCTGAAACATCCACAACAGCTCCTTCTCTCAAGTGAACTTCTTGATTACTAAGAAGTTCTACGTTACCACCTACTGTGGCAATGGTTTCAAACACATACAAAAACTCATCAGCATACAGCGAAACCTGTTTTGCACGCATGGGAGCGGTTACTTCTATGGTAGAAGCATGTACACGTACCCGCTTATTCTCTAAGTGGATAGGCGCATCGAACACCACATGCAAAGGCGCATTACCAAGGGCATTCCCCCGAATTTCTACATCGGCGTTCAACCTAGCTGCGAGGTTGGCTATGTGCAGGGTAGTTTCGCTACTTCCAGCCTCAATAACAACTTTCCCCTCTACCCGCCGAGAAAGCAGTGCATTGCCGGCAGCATCGTTTATATGCAGTTCGCCTCGTTGGGTAACATCCAGATACAACGCCGAAGACACTGCTTGGGGTAAAGAAACACGTGTTTCGGAAGAAGGAAGAGCGGCAACAGAGGCGCGTTCTGTCGGCGATGAATCTCCTTGAAGTATTCTGAAATAACTGAACGCGAACAACAAACCTATACAGAGTGAGATAGTAAGTGTTTGATAGATTTTTTTCATAGGTGTATCCCTTAAATAAATACAATCGTGTGATAAGTTTTTTATAAGCACGTAGCACTATTTCAACTGCTTCTTTGAAATAGTTATCGTATAAAACAAATAAGTAAACAATGATAGTGAAAGCATTTGCTCTTGTATTGCTTTGGGGTAGTTAAGAGTCTGTAGTTCACAAAGAGGAATGATATAAACAGCCTTCTTATATTCAGTGCTGTTGGTTTAAATGTAATCTTGTAGGTTATCCAACGAAATTACATAATTGGATGTTACTTCTTCAACTCAAAGTTAATATAGAGATAGATTTTTGGAAAGAAAAAAAGCTGGCCAAGCAAGTCCCCATTTGCAAAAACATTGTGCAAATGCACTTATTCAACCAAAAATCAGTTCATACAGCTTCTGAGGGCAAGTTCCCATTTTGTATCGTGATAACTTTTTATTTTTTGGTAACAAAAACTAAATGTGATCACGCATTTTTTCATTTGTTATCAGGTGTAGGCATTTTTCGCCGAAGGGGTA
Organism: uncultured Roseobacteraceae bacterium; assembly: GCA_964394585.1. GTDB lineage: Bacteria > Bacteroidota > Bacteroidia > Cytophagales > Flammeovirgaceae > CAYUJH01. Next base: position 6,767 of record CAYMYI010000066.1, on the reverse strand, counting down.
GCATTTTGGCTTTTGCTCTGCGCTACGATGCTCAACTGATGCGCCCCCAACTTAAGCCTTTTGCTTTCCGGATTTTCCGTACCTGCGCTAACAGCGTGCGGTGTTCAGGAAGGGAAAGCGTAGGATCTTTATCGATGATCTCTGCTGCACGTTGTTTGGCTTCTTGCAGTACGTTGGCATCTTTGGCGAGGTCGGCAAATTTTAAATCGAGGATGCCGCTTTGTTGTGTACCTTCAATATCGCCCGGGCCACGCAGTTTAAGGTCAGCGTCTGCAATTTCAAACCCATCGGTAGTACGCACCATGGTTTCGAGCCGAAATTTTGCTTCTTTGCTTAGCTTAAAGCTGCTCATTAAAATACAATACGATTGCTCGGCGCCTCGCCCGACCCTGCCCCGCAACTGATGCAACTGCGAAAGACCAAATTTTTCAGCATTCTCAATCACCATCACCGAAGCGTTGGGCACGTTTACCCCCACTTCGATTACGGTAGTGGCTACCATTATTTTAGTTTCGCCTTTTACAAAGCGGTTCATTTCAAAATCTTTATCAGCAGGTTTCATACGGCCATGCACAATGCTCACCGGTACTTTGGGGAACGCCCGGCAAATGCTCTCATATCCATCCATCAGGTTGTTATAGTCTAGCTTTTCCGATTCTTCAATCAACGGATAAACGATGTACACCTGCCTTCCCAGCTCCATTTGTTCTTTTAAAAAACCGAAGACACGTAAGCGGTTTTGTTCGTAATAGTGAATGGTTTTTACCGGTTTGCGCCCGGGAGGCAGTTCATCAATGACCGAAACATCTAAGTCGCCGTAGAGGGTCATAGCAAGCGTTCGCGGAATGGGCGTGGCAGTCATCACTAAAATTTGCGGATACGCTTTGCTGGTTTTTTGCCATAGCTTGGCGCGTTGGGCTACACCAAAGCGATGCTGCTCATCGATTATACATAGCCCTAAATTTTTAAAATCGACGGTATCTTCAATAAGCGCGTGCGTTCCTACAATAATATGCAGTGACCCCTCGCGCAAGGTTTCATCAATTTGCCTACGCAGGCTTTTCTTGGTAGAACCAGTGAGCAATGCAATGCGAACACCAATACGATCGGCAAATTCTTTCAACCCGTGGTAGTGCTGTGTTGCCAAAATCTCGGTGGGTGCCATCATACAGGCTTGGGCTTCGCTGTCAATCGCCATCAGCATACAAATGAATGCCACAATGGTTTTACCACTCCCCACATCGCCTTGTAATAGCCGATTCATTTGTTTCCCTGACTTTACATCGGCGAAAATTTCGCGTACTACTCGTTTTTGTGCATTGGTTAAATCGAAAGGCAGATATTCCTTATAAAAAGTGTTTAGTGTAGGGATTTTTGCAAAAACCTGCCCGGGAAACTCTACTTTACGGCTGCTTTTTAGCGAGTGTAAGCGCAACTGAATGAAAAATAACTCTTCGAACTTCAAGCGGGCTTGAGCTTTGGCAAGCGTTTGTGCATCGGGCGGGAAATGGGCATAATACACCGCTTCGGAGCGCCCCATAAACCGATAACGCTCTAGTAACGAAGTGGGCAGCGTTTCTTCAATGTGTGCTAGGGCTTGGTCGAGTAGCACTCTCATGAGTTTGCTCAGCGCTTTACTTTCCAAGTAGCCCGCCTTCATTTTTTCTGTAGTAGGATAAATGGGCATCAGACCAGTGTTCGGAGGCTGATGCGCTTGCAATGGCTCAAACTCAGGATGTGCAATGCTATACTGCCTACCAAATCGAATAGGTTTCCCAAATACCACATACCACTCCCCTACTTTCAATTTTTTTTCTACCCATTGCAACCCTTTGAACCATACTAAGGTGATTGTGCCTGTGGCATCGGAAAAATAGACCTGAAGCCGTTTTTTGCGTCCTTCGCCAATGGTTTCCATACGGCTTACCATGCCCTTGATTTGAACATACGGAAGCTGTTCGCTCAATGAGGCAACCTGATAAAAAACAGAACGGTCTTCGTAACGGAATGGGAAATGATGGAGGAAATCTTCAAAGGTAAAAACCCCAAGCTCTTTATTGAGCAGCTCAGCTTTTTTAGGTCCTATGCCCTTTAAGTATTCAATTTTAGTTTCGAGAAATCCCAAGGTAGTTTTTACCTCGAAATTACAGCTTATTCAGCACAAGCGAAAATCAAGAGGAAGCCGCCTGTTTGCGTGCTTTCGGGCGCTGAAAAAATTGCAGCAATACCACTACACTCACGGTTAAAATCAGAGAATGCGCAGTTAACTCTCCTTGCTCTTTAAAATACAGGTTTTCAAAGTAGGCCACCGTAATAATTGTTAAATGGAAACCATATAAAATCAGTACAGTATTGCGGTGGCTAAAGCCCATTTGCATAATCTTATGATGGATGTGATTCTGGTCGGCAGAAAACGGAGAGCGTTTCTGCACCATACGCTCTGCCATTACACGGAGGGTATCGGTAACTGGTACTAAAAACAGCCCCATGACAATCATGAGCGGATTTAGCCCCAATACGGGAATGGCTGCTTGCGAATCAATCTGTAAGTAGCGGATCCCCAAAATAGCTAATAGAAACCCTACAGGAAGTGAGCCTGTATCGCCCATAAAAATTTTGGCAGGATTAAAATTAAAAAAGAGAAAAGCGCATAGACTAGCGGCAAGAGAGAACGATAGTAAACTGAAATAGTAATCTTCGAAAAGAAAAAGAAAAGCGCCTAAGAGCAAACTATTTATAAGGGCGATTCCACCGGCGAGGCCGTCTAAGCCATCAATTAAGTTAACTGCATTGGTAATCCCGACGACTACGAAAATGGTGAAAACATATTGAACCGGTAAGGCAAGCTCGTAAATACCGAATAGGCCATGAAACGATTCGATGCGAATTCCGAAACTCACCACCAATGCTGCCGCCGCTACTTGCAATAAAAATTTGCGAGGGGCATTGATTCCACGCAGGTCATCGTACACACCACAAGCGAATAAAAATACGGTTGCCAAAAACGCAATAATTACCGGAGGGGTGTAGGGCAAAAAAGTAAAGCCAGAGATAAAAACGCCAAAAAAAATCCCGATGCCCCCTAAAGTAGGCACGGCATCTTGATGTACTTTCCGAAGACCGGGGTAATCGAGGAATGCCCGCTGATGCCCAAATCGAATAAGGTAAGGGAAAGAAAAATAACTGAGTAAAAAAGAGGTGAGTATAGCAAGGGGAATGATAACTTCAGGCGTAAATGCTTCTTTCATTACTATCAATTTAAATGACTGCCTACTCTCTTGGCATGATTAGAGCCTTACTTTGTGTACAAAGGAAGGATAAGAGTTTGAACAATTTTCAATATCCTCTTTATGTCATTATTCATGCCAAACTACCAAATTACTCTTGTTTTGAGTATAGGATTCGCTGTTCATCGCCTTGCTGATAGGGTACATAATAGAGGACTAAATTCATCATCTCGTCCGAAGTATTCCACCCGTAGGTTACATCTTTCGGGGGTACGTTGGGGTTTTGTGGGTTATCGCGGGTATTATCGTATGTTGCCTCGGCGATAATGACGCTCCCCTTAGGCAGGTGTAATAATGATTTAAACTGATACGTAGTTTGCCAATTAAAATCCCATTCGTCTATTTTAATCAAGTTCACTACGTTCCCCTCGGGGGTAACGGCAAAGGCTTTAAAGGTTTTCCCAAGCACATGCATGTGGGGCATTACCGAAATAAGCGACATCGCCTCGGGCAATGCTCCTGAAGACATGTAAAACCTAGGTTTGGTATTGGCAGGCAACACAAAGGGCTGGTTCGTAATATCGTTTTCGGTGAGTGTAAGGGTTTTCACATCGCGCGTTACCGGCGTTTTGGCAAAGTACAAATGGACTTCCGATTGGTCGAGGGCTTCTACCGAAGAGGGCGAATAATGGATGTTCAATATCAAGTCGGTGTCTTTGTAGAGTTTTTTTCCAGTACCTTCAGGGTATTTGATTGGTAAATTTCCCGGAACCCATCCATACAAAAACTCATCGACCAACGGAATTTTCTGATACGCATACGCTTTAGGATCTGTTTCGGATAGACCGTCAATCCCCCGCATTAAATTGGTAGTGTCCACCATCACACGGCTGTGATGCACCAAGCGTTTATTACCTGGGATGAACTCGATTGCCTCTAAATATACATCTTCTGTAAGCTGGGTAGGCACATTGAAAAAACGAAATTCATCTGCATTATTATCGGGTATCTGAAACGGCTCGTTCATTTTCAGAACCACATCGGGCTTACGTCCTAAAATTGGAAATTCTTCTACCGCTTTTTCGGCTTGTTGCTTGTGCTTCCGGTTGGGCTTACCTTCTTTCATGCCTTGCTGATACCATTGCCGGATAGCCTCAATATCGGCTTCGGAGAGGATCCGCTCATTTTTATAGGTCTGAAATGAGGGGTCGGCAAACCAAGGCGGCATGTAGCGAACCTCGGTTACAAAAGCTACAAACTCCCCTCGCCGAGCGACGTCGTCGTAGGTGATAAGATTGAAAGGTCCCGGACCATTAGGCGAGTGGCAGGGTGTACAGTTTTCGTGGATGATGGGAGCAATATCTTGGTAAAAGGTAAGTTCTTCTTCTTGAGCATATGCCTCGGAAAACATCCATACTCCCCAAACGCATAGAAACGCACGAGAAAATCGCATCATACAACAATTGTTTTAGTTCAATAACGTGTGGTAGTACAAAATTAGCCATAATACGCCTTACGCGCAGCATTTACCGCCAAATGTGCCTGCCGCGTAGGTTCAGGAATGCGGTACTTACCCGTAGCCGCTAATGCCCACTCCAACGATTGCTCCAAGGCAACCCGATGCCCAGGCGAAATAAAAACGGGCTTCACACGCGTTTTGGTGCGCAGAACATACCCCAATTGCGATCCGCTATCCATTAGTTCGCTGTAACTTCCTTGGGTTTCAGCAGGCGGAGTGTACTCACCAATAAAATGCGTTTTGGCACACCCCAACGTTGGGATGTTGAGCCACAACCCCATGTGGCAAGCAAGCCCAAACCTGCGGGGGTGTGCCAGCCCTTGCCCATCAAGCATGAGCACATCGGGCTTCAACGTAAGCTGTTCCCACACCTCGAGCAGGGGTGGTAGTTCTCGAAACGATAGCAAACCGGGAATGTACGGGAAGTTTGCCTGGGTACGAACGACACGTTGTTCTACAATGGCAAGGCTTGAAAAATCAAGTACTACGATGCCAGCAAATACCTCGTCGCTCCCCCGGTTAAACGAAATATCAGCCCCTCCGATATACCGAACTACAGGCGCATAATGGGTAATCTCAATTTGAGTTGCCAACTGCTTTTGCAAGGCGATGGCTTCTTGAGGGGTCAGGTTCCAAGTGTGCATAAACTTTTCGGTAGATTGAGAACAAACTCTTTGATTGCAATGTTGAAGGATACATTTTTACGACAAAAAATAGATTTATCCTAAAAATTTAGACTTTCAAGCATATGGAACAAGCTACATTTGGTGCAGGCTGCTTTTGGTGTGTAGAAGCGATTTTTCAGAACTTAAAAGGGGTACACAAGGTAGTATCGGGATATACCGGTGGGCATGTAAAAAACCCAGCTTACCGCGAAGTGTGCAATGGTACTACCGGACATGCCGAAGTTTGCCAAATCGATTTTGACCCGGAAGTTATTTCGTTTGAAGAACTACTCGATGTGTTTTTTCAAACACACGATCCTACTACACTCAACCGACAGGGGAACGATGTGGGTACCCAATACCGCTCTGCAATTTTCTACCATAACGATGAACAAAAATTGCAAGCAGAAGCATTTAAGCAAAAGCTAGAAGATGCCCGCGCATTTGACAGCCCAATCGTTACGGAAATTAGCCCATTGGACGAGTTTTACTTAGCGGAAAATTACCACCAAAACTATTTTAACCAAAACCCTTCGCAGCCCTACTGCGCACTGATGATTAAACCAAAAGTGGATAAGTTCAAGAAATTATTTGCAGAAAAACTAAATAGTATTGAAAATCTATAAGCCCTACAGCACAATTGTAGAATTATGCATCGATTGAGTAGTGCTGCGCTTTCATTAATGCGATAGAATTCTTAGCTTTGCACCCTTTATTGAATTACAGGACTTCTATAACATAATTTCGTCATGGCAGGAACTACACTAAAGCGCAAAAAATTGAAAAATAAAATGCGTGCCATCGCACGCGTGAAAGATATTCAACGCTTGAATATAAAACCGGTTATCAAAAACGTGGACGTACAAGCGATTAAAGAATCTTTCCGTAATGAAAAGCAAGAAGCATAAGTAGCACCCATTCAGCTACTTTTGAAAGCGACTGTTGCAGAGAACAGTCGCTTTTTTTGTATTAATAGTCTTCATAATTATAAATATAATTGTATAATTATAAATATAGTTGTAGATTGCCCACATGAAAGAATTGACAAAGGCAGAAGAGCAGATTATGCAAGTGCTTTGGAAACTCGATAAAGGGTTTCTGAAAGATATTGTAGAGGCAATGCCCGATCCAAAACCGGCATACCCTACGGTTTCTACGGTAATCCGAGTGATGGTTAAGAAAGGATTCGTGGGTTTCAATACCTACGGAAAGGTACATGAGTATTACCCGCTCATCAGCAAAAAAGCGTACTTCCGAACACATTTTAAAGGCATGGTGCAGAACTTCTTTGGGGGGTCGTGGCAGCATTTTGCCGCTTTTTTTCATGGCGGTAATCATTTGTTCGGCTTCTTGTAA
>CAYMYI010000065.1:0-22826 GCA_964394585.1 uncultured Roseobacteraceae bacterium | reverse complement strand
TAGATATTGATGCAGATAATGATGGAATTACCAACACAGATGAATCAGGGGGAAATGACCCATTTGCCGACGTTGATACCGACGGCATTTTTGCCTATCTAGATGCAGATGATAACGATGCAGGGCAAAACACGGTAGGCCTAAACCCAGCTTTTGATACCGACGGCGACGGCATCCCCAACTTCTTTGACCTCGACTCAGATAATGATGGTATTTATGATGTGGTTGAAGCTGGACACGGACAAGCAGACGCTAACAATGATGGCGTGATTGACGGAGCCGATATCGGTTCAGGCGACAATGGCTTGTTTAATTCGATTGAAAATAACGATACTCAATCAGCGACCGTAACTTACACGATCACCGACTCTGATACAGACAGTAATCCAAACTTCCTAGAGCTAGACTCAGATAACGACGGTTGTAATGATGTGGTAGAAGCCGGCTTCACGGACAACAATGCGGATGGTATATTAGGTGATAATCCCGTTACCGAGAATACGAATGGTATTGTAACTAGTGGAACAGATGGCTATACTGACCCAGGAACAGCTTATACCGATAATTCCGTTTCAGGACCTAATCCAGGAACACTTACAGTTTCCATAGGAACTTCGGTATGCGTAGGCGAAAGTGGCACAATAACAAGCACTGTGACAGGAGGTACATTCAGCAGTAATGATGCAAGCGTTGTTAATATAAATGCTTCAACAGGGGCAATAAATGCTTTGAGTGCAGGAACAGCAACCATTACTTACTCAGTTACTGGTGGAGGGTGTACCAGTACAGTTACCCAAGCTATTACAGTGAACCCATTACCTACTTTCACAGCATCACCTACAAATCCAACTTCTTGTGGCGCATCGGATGGGTCAATTACACTTACAGGTCTTTTAAACAGTACGAACTACGAGATAAGTACAAACAATGGAACAACATTTAACCCGGAAACCAGCGATGGCAGCGGTGAGATTGACCTGACAGGTCTTTCAGCAGGTTCTTACGATATTATTGTACGTTTAGTAAGTACAAGTTGTGAAAGCAGCAGCACTAATGTAGTCTTAGCCGATCCAGGAGCACCAACCGCTGCAATTAATGCATCATCAACTTCCATTACAGTAGGGGCAACAGTTACTTTGACAGCCAGTGGTGGAGGTAATTATTTATGGAGTCCAGGAGGAGAAACTACAGCTGCTATAAGCGTAAGTCCTACTTCAACTACTACTTATACTGTTGCTGTTGAGAGTGGTGGTTGTACAGACTTTGAAAATGTAACGATAACCGTTAACACAACGCCGCCCACAACTCCACCACCTTCTCCTAACCGTCCACCCATTGCGGTAGATGATACCCGAAGTGTTCCTGAAGATGGTGGCCCACTCAACAGTTCCGTTGTAGGAAACGACCGTGACCCCGACGGAGATCCGTTGACCTTTACACTTATCAGTAGTGGTACAGCCGAGCAAAACGGAACACTGATATTTAATCCCAATGGGTTCTTCTCTTTTACACCTGACCCTAATTTCAACGGACCAGTTACCTTTACCTATCGGGCTTGTGACCCTAGTGGATTGTGCGATGATGCCACAGTAACTATCAACGTGGAGCCTGTAGAAGATCCTCCAGTAGCAACCGACGATTTCAACTGCTCAGACGAGGAAGCAACACAAACAGCCAATGTAGGCGATAATGACAGCGATCCTGAAGGCGGAGAATTGACCTATGAACTCATTGATGGAAGTGCGGTTGAGGCTAACGGTACATTTACCTTCAATGTAAATGGTAGTTATACGTTTGTTCCCAATCCTAACTTTTCGGGAAATATTACATTTACCTACCGTGTTTGCGACCCGTCTAATACGTGTAACACAGCTACCGCTACGGTTTGCATTGTGCCACTTCCCGATGCACCCGTTGCAATCAATGATACCTTAACAACCCCAGAGGATACTCCAATTACTAGCAGTGTTGGTGGCAATGACGCTGACCCAGATGGCGACCCATTGACTTACAGCGTTACAGATGGAGGTACGGCAGAAGAAAATGGTACATTGACCTTTAATGAGGATGGCACGTTTACATTTACACCAAATCCTAACTTCAACGGAACAGTTACATTCACTTATCGGGTATGTGACACAGACGGCCTATGCGATACAGCAGAAGTTACGATTACGGTAACACCTGTGCCTGATTCTCCTATTGCAGAAAACGACACGATTCCTGCAACCGAAGATACGCCAATCACCAGTAGTGTTGTGGGCAATGACTCTGACCCAGATGGCGACCCATTGACTTACAGCCTAATCAATAGCAGAACAGCAGAAGAAAACGGTACATTGACCTTCAACGAAGACGGTACGTTCACTTTTGAGCCAGACCCTAACTTTAATGGCACGGTTACTTTCACCTACCAAGCTTGCGATCCTAGTGGGCTATGTGATGAGGCAGAAGTTACTATTATTGTTGCTCCAATTCCTGATCTACCCGTTGCAGAAAATGACACGGTAACAACTCCAGAGGATACTCCAATTACTAGCAGTGTTGGTGGCAATGACTCCGACCCTGACGGCGACCCATTGACGTATACTATAACCGATGGAGGTACGGCAGAAGAAAACGGTACATTAACCTTTAACGAGGATGGTACGTTTACCTTTGTTCCTAATCCTGACTTTAATGGAACGGTTACTTTTACTTATCAAGTTTGTGATTCTAGCGGATTATGCGATGAGGCAACCGTAACACTAACAATAGCACCTGTAAACGACCAGCCGATTGCCGAGAACGATACACTCACTACATTAGAAGATGTACCTGTAACGGGGAGTGTTGTGGGCAATGACTCCGACCCAGAAGGTAGCCCATTAACCTACAGCTTAACCGACGGAGGCACGGCAGAAGACAATGGTACCTTAGCTTTCAATGAAGACGGCACGTTCACCTTTGAATCAAACCCCGACTTTAATGGAACGGTTACGTTTACCTACCAAGCTTGCGACGAGGGAGCTCCAGTTCTCTGCGACGAGGCAACTGTAACCATCGTAGTAGCTCCTATAAATGATCCTCCTATTGCAGAAGATGATACCTACACAATACCCGAAGATAGTCGACTGGTTCAATCTGTTATCTTTAATGACCATGATCCAGAGGGGTTACTGCTTACATTTGAACTGTTAGAAGGAGGTACTGCAGAAGAAAACGGAACGCTAACGTTCCAAGAAAATGGTTCGTTTACTTTTGAGCCAGCTCCTGATTTTCATGGAACAGTTACCTTCACTTACCAAGCCTGTGATTCTGAGGGCCTCTGCGACGAAGCAACCGTAACCATCGTAGTAGAGCCTGTTAATGATCCTCCTGTGGCTGTAAACGATACAGTACGTATTAACGAAGACGAAATTATATCGTCTACGGTAGCTACCAACGATAGCGATCCCGATGGTGACCTTTTGGTGTATGAACTTTCTCTCCCTGGAAATACGGGACAACATGGCGAACTCACGTTTAATGAGGATGGCACGTTTACCTTCGTCCCCGAAGAGGACTTCAATGGTACGGTTACCTTCTCTTACCGAGTTTGCGACACTAGCGGAGCGTGCGACTTGGCTACCGTGACATTAATCATTGAGCCAGTAAACGATCCACCACGTCCTGAAGACGATACAAATACTACCCGTGAGGGATATAGTGTTGTAGGGAATGTACTAAAAAATGATACCGACCCTGAAGGAGACTCATTAACTGTAGAAGTAGGGACATTCACAGGTACTGAAGGTGGAACGTTAATCTTAACAGAGAATGGCGATTACGAGTACACTCCTGCCCCAGATTTTAGTGGAACAGAGTGTTTTGAGTATGTCGTTTGTGATGATGGAGGGGCTTGTGCTACAGCTACGCTTTGTATTACGGTTACTCCTAACCAGCCACCAATAGCTGAAAACGACCAAAACTCAACACCGGAAAGTACGCCGGTAGATGGTAATTTGGGCAGCAATGATACGGATCCCGAAAGTGATGCCTTAACCTGGACGGAAGATGAATTAATAACGCAAAATGGAAATACTGTAATTATTCGTTCAGATGGTACTTATACCTTCACTCCAATACGTGGATTTATTGGTGAAGACTGTTTCACCTACGAAGTATGCGATGCACTAGGTGCATGTGATACTGCCGAGGTTTGTATTGACGTAGTCTCTTCCGAAGAGTTGTTCATCCCCGAAGGTTTCTCACCAAATAACGATGGAGTTAATGACTCTTTCATAATAGAAGGATTGAAGGGTCGCAAAACGGTATTCCGCGTGTATAACCGCTGGGGCAATTTGATGTACGAAAACGATGATTATAAAAACGATTGGATGGGATTAGCCAACAGAGGCATTCGCAACGGCGAAGAGCTGCCTGATGGTACGTATTTCTATATCATTGAAATCGACGGTATTCGTGAGCGATTCAGTAGGTACTTCACCCTTCGTCGTTAACTTTTTAAATTCTTTCCTTTTCCATAGCAAAGGGGTTGCAACCCCTTTGCTACTAAGGATTAAAAACTCATAACTCAATACTATTGAAATTCACTATGAAAAATATAATATACTACATACTCCTCTTGTTCTTCAGCGTTCCTGCATTAGCGCAGCAAGACCCCATGTTTTCTCAATACATGTTTAACCCTATGATGATTAACCCTGCTTATGCAGGAAGCAGTGAGGTTATTACGGTAAATGCCTTGTTTCGCAATCAATGGATTAATATTCCCGGTGCTCCCACTACCGGTACGGTTTCGATTGATGCTCCCGTTTGGGGAGAACGTATGGGGCTGGGGTTAAACGTAGTGGGCGATCGCATTGGAGTAACAAATACAACAGGGGTTTACGGATACTATGCTTACCGCATAAAAACTGGCGAACGTTCTCGACTTGCATTAGGACTTAGCGGAGGTTTCAGTTATTACAATGCCGATTTCCAAAATGTAAGCCTTGCCCAAAATCCTGCACAAGCCGATGTGGCATTTATGAATAATGTTAACCTGATATTGCCTAATATGGGGGTCGGTATTTGGTTCAACACAGAAAAGTTTTATGCAGGCTTTTCTGTGCCTCAGCTTATAAACAACGAACTGGGCAACGATGCAGAATTTGTAACCAGTGCCGATGGAGGAGCAAGACAGTACCGCCATTACTTTCTTTCTACAGGCTACGTTTTTGACTTAAGCAGTGATCTGAAGCTTAAACCCTCAGTACTTTTCAAAATGGTAGAAGGCTCTGCTATGCAATTTGATTTAAATGCCAATTTATATTTCTATGATTTAATAGGCATTGGTGCTTCGTACCGAACTGGTGATTCTGTGATAGGAATTTTCGATCTTCTCGTTACTCCTCAACTTCGTTTCAGCTATGCTTATGATTACACGCTTACCGAGCTTCGTGAGTTCAATGCAGGCAGTCACGAAATTATGCTGAAATATCAGTTCTCCTTCAATAAGAACAAAATTATTACGCCTCGTTTCTTTTAAGTATTACCATGAAAAAAAATATAATTTCTTTCTTCGCTCTATTATTTTTCACATTTGGTTATACAAACCTACTTTTTGCCCAAAGCTTGCAGATGCGTTTAGCAAACAGACATTTTGATGCGCTGCATTATGCTAAAGCAGTAACTATTTATGAGGATGCTTACGAAAAAGATACAACCAACTGGTTAGCTGAACGGCGAATTGCTGCTTGTTACCGACACCTTAATATGAGCGAGCAAGCTGAAACTTGGTATGCAAAGGTGGTTGCTCGTGAACCTCTTCCCACAGTGTACAAACTATATTATGCAGAAGCATTAGCTGAAAATGGAAAGTATGAAAAGGCACAACAATGGTACAGGGCTTACGCCGAAGATGCTAGCACAGATAAAAGAGGTCAACGATTCTACCAGTCTTATTACAACCTTACCAATTTCTATAAAGATTCATCTCGATTTACCATTACACCTGCCCATTTTAACAGTAGTGAAGCGGATTTTAGCCCAGTTTATTTTGAAAATAATCTGATTTTTTGCTCTAATCGGCACGAAGAAGTAAAAAAAGGAGTAAGACGCTACTTCGGTTGGAGTAACACTTCTTTTTTGGATTTATACAAAGTTTCTGAAGATGGAGGTACACCCGAAAAATTTCACGAAGAAATTAATACACGATACCACGAAGGACCTCTCGCTTTTTTTGATAATAACCGCCAAGTGGTATTCACTCGCAATAATTTCCATAATGGAAAATACGGAAAAAGCGCAAAAGGTATAAACAAACTCAAGCTCTATTTTGCAAAAAACCAAGAAGGTGAATGGACATCTATTAAAGAGTTTACCTACAATAGCGACGAGTATTCTACAGGGCATCCTACTTTTTCATCGGACGAACAGTTACTTTATTTTGTTTCTGACATGCCAGGCGGCTATGGAGGAACCGATATATATGTTTCAAGAAAAGAAGGAGGAAAGTGGAGTAAACCAGTAAATTTGGGACCAGAAATTAATACAGAAGGTGAAGAAATGTTCCCTTTCGTAGACGAAGAGGGAAATTTATTTTTCGCCTCATCAGGTCATGCAGGACTGGGGGGGCTTGATATTTTTATAGCAGAAGCTAGTCTATTAGCTGATGGATTTCTTCCTCCTTATAACATGGGTTATCCGCTGAATAGCAACCAAGACGATTTTGGACTGGTTTTTAAAGCGAGTGAAAACAAGGGCTATTTTACTTCTCACGACCGCATGGGAGGGTCAGGCGATGATGATATTTTCCAGTTTACATGGACTCGCCCTAAAGATGTTCAGCTCGTAGGAATTACGTTAAATGCAGAAACTCGTGAGCCACTGAAGGCTGCTGATGTACTTTTAAGTTCTACGAGTCAATCACAGAGTAATTCGTATGCAACGGATGATTTGGGTACTTTCCGTTTTAACTTACCGTATGGAGATGGCTACCAACTTTTTGCCGAAATGGAAGGCTTTGAACGAGGAAGTACGACCTTAGTACCAAGCGAACTTAGAAAATTTTCTAATGGAGATACAATTGAAATTCTACTTAAACCTATTGAAAGAGAAAAAGAAAAAGCTGATTTAATTCTTTTTCATGTTTACTATGATTTCGATAAGTATGAAATTAGACCCGATGCAGCAGCATATTTAAACCAAGTTGCCGACTTTTTAAAAAGTTTTCCTGCCTCCACGCTTACAGTACAATCTCATGCTGATAACCGAGGCACCAATGAATACAATGAAAAACTTGCCAAACGAAGGGCTAAGGCTGCTACTGATTATTTAATTTCAAGAGGCGTTGAAAGAAACCGAATTAATCAGCAAGGTTTTGGGGAAAACCGACCTGATATTCCGTGTGAAAACTGTGATGAAACTTCTCACCAGTACAATCGGCGTACTGAGTTTATTATCAATGTCAATGGAAAAGAAGTTAAATCGGTTAAGCCGGGAGAGGGTAATAACAAAAAAAATAGATTAATCGATGACATTCCTGTAAATCCTAAAACTGAAAAGGAAGAGGCTTTTAAAAAATTAAATATTAAAGAAGACGCCTATTTATCTACGAAAGGTGCTAACAAACCAGGTTATGTGCTCGACAGTTTTAACTATAACGAAAACAGTACTGATATTCCTATAGAAGGTTATTACGAATTAAAGCAAGTAGCTGAATTCATGAAATATTACCCAAATTATATTATTGAAATTGGTGCATTTACGAGCAATCAAGGTGATGAAAACATGAATATTTTATTAAGCCGTAAAAGATCAAAGGTTATAGTAGATTACCTAATCGATACCTATGACATTGAGCCTGATAGACTGAAGGCTGTTGGTTACGGCAAACTAAAACCTAGAGGTAACAATGCCGATGATTATCAACAAGTTTTAAATAATCGTATTGAAGTCAAAATTGTAGGAGAGTTGGAGAAATAGTAACACTTCGAGAAATCTAAGCTATTGAGTTTATGTTAAAAATGTATCATAATTTCCTGGTATTTTTTTAATCAACTCAATTCATGTTATTTCAAAAAAATCTTATAATAGATACAGCGTATTAGTTAATATGCTCTATAAAGAGAAGCTCATTGATGTTGAAAAGTGACTCCAGAAACTGTGTTTGCTGTGATACATCGTTAGCTAACAATTCAATTAACGGGACTCAAAAATAAAGAATGTAGGATTGGCAACACTTGATATGAGAAATAGGTAATAAGGCTTTAACTGATATACCTTCTTCAAGAACTCGGAGCAGCTAATATTTTCAATTAATAATTAGTTCGGACAAGGGGAAGTCGACATTAGATTCTTCATGGAGTTTTACGAAGTCCAGCTTTTTAATGTAATCCAAGAAAAATTTTAGTTCATCGTCTAGAATATTGAGGGTTATCTGAGTTATGCTGATTTTCGTTATCTACAAAAAAGAAACAAATATGAATTTCAAAAATTCAACATCTCAAACTTTTACCGGTAAATGCAAATCATTGGAAAAATTTGATTGGGCTTAGCTTTTCAAAAACAATTGCAAGATTGCTTTTGCTCTTTCTACTTCGCAATTTCAACATGACCACTCAACCCAAAATCATTCGTTTGAGGTGGAATAATTTATCTACTAAAACAATTAATATTCTGCTTAGATCAAGGGTTTCTATGAAACCGCAATGCAGCGTCGAAAGCATTGCGCAACAATGTGCAAGCATGGTCGATTTCTTCTTCGGTAATCACGAGAGGGGGCGCAATGCGAAGGGCTGTATCGCAATACAAAAACCAATCGGTAAGCAGTCCGTGAGCAATGGCTTGCTGAATTACGGTTTGAACAAACGGGAAGTTGCCGAGTTCTACTGCCATCATTAATCCTATATACCGAATCGACTGCACGGCGGGATGGTCAATTAGTAAATCGTAAAAACGTTGCCCTTTAGCAGGTGCTTGGGTGAAAACTTGCGTTTCTTGCAGCGTTTGCAACGTAGCGAGGGACGCCGCTGCGCATACAGGATGCCCACCAAAAGTAGTGATGTGCCCTAATACAGGGTTGTGCTGAAAGCGGCTCATCATCGCCTTAGAGGCAATAAATGCCCCAATGGGCATGCCGCCTCCCATACCTTTGGCACACACCAGTATATCGGGGACGATGCCATAGTGCTCAAATGCCCAAAAACGACCCGTTCTACCAAACCCTGCCTGGATTTCGTCCAAGATGAGCAGGGTACAGGTTTCGTCGCAGCGTTGGCGTAATTGCTGAAAATATTCTTGAGACGCCGTACGCACCCCGGCTTCACCTTGTACCGTTTCGAGCAAAACCGCAGCCGTTTGTAGGGTAATATGTGCTAGGTCTTCTACGACTCCAAAACGAATGTGGCGTATGTTGGGCAACAGCGGGCGGTAGTTTTGCTTAAAGGTTTCGCTGCCCCCCACCGAAAGGGCACCATGGCTAGAACCGTGGTAGGCATTATGGCAAGAAATCAGCTCGGTGCACCCGGTAACACGTTTGGCAAGTTTGAGGGCACCTTCGATTGCCTCGCTGCCTGAATTAACAAAGTACACATTATCGAGTGGGGGAGGAAGGGTATTGCAAAGGGCTTGGGCAAGTTGCACCTGCGGCGATTGTACCACTTCGCCATATACCATCAGGTGAAGATAGCGTTCAGTTTGTGCGTGAATTGCCTCTTTTACACGGGGATGCCCATGCCCCAAATTACTGACTGAAATGCCGGAGATAAGATCGAGGATAGGCTTCCCTTCAGGAGTGTACATGTATACCCCTTCGGCTCGTTCAATTTCGAGCATGAGGGGGGCATCGCTCGTTTGGGCTTGGTGTTGTAAAAAGAGTTGGCGTTGTGTGAGCATGGCTGGGGGGTTATACTTCTCGTCGGACTACGGTAGAAGAGGCTTGGTCGGTGGGCAACACCAGAATTTCACCTAAGTTGACATGAGGCGGACGCGATACGGCAAAGGCGATAATTTCGGCAATATCTTCGGCATAGAGGGGAGTCATGCCTTGGTACACGCTGTTAGCTTTTGCCTGATCGCCCTTAAAACGCACATTAGAAAACTCTGTATTTACCAAGCCAGGGTTGATGGTGGTTACTCGAATGTTGTAAGGGTTCAGTTCTAGCCGCATAGCAGTATTAAGGGCATCTACAGCATGTTTTGTAGCACAGTATACATTTCCTTTGGGGTACACCTCTTTGCCGGCAATAGAGCCGAGGTTTACAATATGCCCACTGTTGCGGGCAATCATTCCATCAATTACCGCTTTGTACACATATAAAAAGCCTTTTACATTGATATCAAGCATGGCTTCCCAATCGTCGGGGTTGCCTTCGTGGAGCAGATCCATTCCATGGGCATTGCCAGCGTTATTTACCAGTACATCAATTGCTTGCCAATCGGAGGGTAAACTCCCGATTTGCGCTGCAACGGCATGGCGATCGCGTACATCGAAGGTGAGGGCATACACAGAGGTAGTACCTTTCAGTTCTTCTTTGAGAGAATCAAGGCGTTCCGTTCTGCGCCCACAGGCAATAATGCGAAACCCTTGGTGGGCGAGTTGTTTGGCGGTGGCACGTCCAATACCGGCAGTAGCGCCGGTGATTAAAGCTATTTTATCGTTTTTCATTTTTATATAGTAAGATGATTGCACAAAAGTAGCAGATAAAAAAGAACCTCCTTTCTGAAAGAAAAGGAGGTTCGCATAAAAGGTTTTGGAAAGATTATTCAATGCGTAGCCGTTCCCCTATAGAAAGTACATTACTGCGCTTACCATTTTTTTGTTTGATTTCCTCTGTAGTTACGTTGTATCGGCGCGCGATCGAGTACAGGGTATCGCCTTTACTCACGGTATGATAGATAGCAGTTGGGGCGGCATCGTTCGGGGTAGTTACGCTTGAACGCTCCTGAGTTCGATACGAAGTAGTTTCGGTGCCATCACTAGTAGGTGCTGTATTTGTGATAGTGGTGGGTTTGCTTCCGCCAATCGCCAATTCTGTACCCGGTGCAATGTTGAGGTAATTATCCAAAGGATTCCATTCTTTTAATTGCTTGGGCGTTACGCCGTATTTGTGTGCAATAGTCAACAATGTTTCACCTTCCTTCACTACATGGATTTGTAATGGAGTTGTTACAACACGTTTTGGTTTTGTAGAGATAGGCTCTACTACCACCGTTTCTGTTTCGGCAGGGGGAGTGGAGTTTTCTACTTTATGCGATTTATGTTGATTTTTTTTAGGTGAAGAGATAATAGGCATGTTATTTTCTGAATGCCGAGGGATATCTTCAGGCACGAACGTAATCTCTGGCGCAGATTCCTGAGTAGTAGTGCTTTTGCGTTGGAGAGGGGCAACCGTTTTGTACTCAGGCTGATCGTTTTTTCCCAAGCGTTTACGGAGTAGCAACACACGCCCGGTTTGGGGTTCTTCTTTCTTACCCAGGCGGTTTTTATCGCGCAAAGCGTCGATTTGAACACCATACTGATGCGCGATTTGCCACAAAGTTTCCTCGTGCTGCACTATATGAGTTTTCTGTTTGGCTTTTTTGTGTTTGGGTTTGATGTAGTAAATCTGTCCGGCTGTTAAGCCCGAAAATAGGGGTAAGTCGTTCAGGCGCATTAGCTTTTTAGCCGACATCCCCAACAACTTAGCTACTCGTTTAGGACTTTCGCCTTCTTGGGCCACAAAAGCCGGAATACCGTTGGCGCTCACCAGTTCAAGGCTGTAGCCGTCGATGGTAACCCGCTTGCGTTTAGTGATGAGGGGGTACTTTGCAGTTGAAGTTGCACCATTGGTAGCATCAGATTCTACTTTATAGCTTTTAGTGGTAAAGCTTGCTGGTGGGGAAGCAGGCGTTTTTGACGCCTGGTAAGGGAGCTGAAGCGCTTGGGCAACTTGCGCCGCTTGGCTTTGCGCTACAGGTACCAATACCGTGTATTGCTGGCGGTTTTTAGGAAGTACATCCTGCTTGAGCCAGCTATTATGTTGGCGAAGTGTAGCTAAATCAACCTGCGTTTTTTGAGCAATTTTACTAAGGCGAGTTCCCGAAGCTACGGTTACCTTAAGCAATTGCTGAGGAGGGTTTGCTGCCAGCGCATCGTGAAATGCGATTTTGTTGGCAAGTACCATGAACACATAATGCGGGGCATTGCCACTCAGTTTGATGGTGCGCTTGCCTTGGTATTGGGTGCCAAATTTACGAGTAGCGCCGCCTAGCCCAGTGTTATGGGCAATCAAAGCAGTATACCAGCTACCCAGTGCCTGATAGCTCTGTCGAAAGTTTTGGGCAGCTTTTCGGGTAGAAATCATGATATCGCTGCGCTCGTCGAGTTGTTTACTTACCACCATCCCCAGCCCGTTAGCAGTTTGCGGGATAAACTGCCAGTAACCTGCTGCCCCCGAGCGAGGGTGTACTAGCCAGCCTTTTAGGGTGCTTTCTTGCATGGCTACATATTTGAAATCGGTAGGGACTCCTTCTTCGGTAAGAATTTGGTCTACCAGCGGAAAGTACAGGTTAGCGCGATCTAAAAACTCTTGATAGTACTTAGTACTGCGCGTGAGCGAGGTAACTTTTTCTTGGATTTGTTTTTGTGCGGAGCGGTCGAGTTGGAAGGTAATCCCGGCAAATTCAACACTGCTCGAAACCGTATTTCCTTGAGGAGCAGAGGCAAACAGCAACGGTGTTAACCACACCATTGCAAAGGTGGTAAGTAACGCTTTCATTGTATTATTTGGTTAGTTGCTAAATTTTTTGGAACGTCTAATATCCAAAGTATTCAAAAACTGTACACAACCTCAAGCCATCTGTTAATAATTATTTGAAGAGTAAACCGGAAAGTCAATTCACAGAAAATGAAGTCATACGGAATGCTCAAAAGAGGAAAGTTTGCACCCTAAAGAGATGCGTTCAAAAAGCTGCGAATGGCATCTCTAAATCAGTAGAATGAGCTCCCTAGCAAGAGTGTAGGAGTTTAACGTTACGACAAGAAAAATTAATTTATAACGATTTGCTAGCAATAAGGTTTTCTTAAATCACTCTATTTTAGTTAGTTTTGTAGCTAAGAACTGTTAAAAAAAACTCTATTATCCTCCTAATCAGTAAGGTACGTATTGTGAACAAGCTCAAACACGCTTTTCTGATTTTACTTCTGTGCTGTTACGACCTCTCTATTTCATCAAATTTTTAAAAGTCATTTTTATCGCTAGGTTATAATTTCTAATAAACAGTTATGAAACGTAAAATCATCTATCTGTGCTTGCTTGCAATGCTATGTAAGGTTTCTGTTAGTGTAGCGCAAGAGTATTCTGCTGAAAGTGAGTATTCGCAGAAATCGCTACAAGAAGCGATTGAGAAGTATCTGAAAGTAGTGGAAGAAGACCCTTACAACGGGGATGCTTTGTTTAACTTAGCAAACTCTTACCGTTTAAACAGTGAGTTTCGCAAAGCAGAATTATGGTTCGCCAAGGCAGTTAAGCTCGACGAACGCCCCGAAGGCTACCTCTATTATGCGCAAATGTTGCTGAGCAACGGCAAATACGAGGAGGCTAGTTATTGGTTTAACCAATACGCCACAAAAGAAACAGGAACAAGTAATGAGTCGAATGCATTGCGATTGGCAGCGTATGCAAAGCGGCTTGCCGAAAAGGGCTTGGAGAATAAAGATTACCTTATCCGAAAAGCACCGTTTAATTCTGACCGGTTAGATTTTAGCCCCATGTACTTTCAAGATAGTGCGTTGGTGTTTGCTTCGAACCGAAAAAATGGCGGCACATCTATTATTGACCGATGGACCAACCAAGACTTTGTAGATTTGTATGTAGTACGCCCTAGCGAAGAAGAAGGCGAAGAATGGGGCGAACCAGAACAGTTTAGCAAACAAATCAATTCTAAGTTTCACGAAGGGCCGGTGAGTTTCAATCAGTATGCCGATGTGATGTACTTCACTCGCAACGATTATGGGAAACGAGGAAGAGGATTTGACAAAGAGAAAAATACACGCCTTAAAATTTACCAAACACAGCTAGAAGGGGAAGGAAAGTGGACAACCCCTAACGAGTTGCCATTCAATAATAATGAATATCATTGTGCGCACCCAGCCTTAGCACGCGATACTACTTTTATGGTATTTGCCTCAGATATGCCCGGTGGGTTTGGGCAAATGGATTTATACATTGTATGGCTACAAGATGGGGAGTGGGGAGAGCCTATCAATTTAGGAGCTGAAATCAATACTGCCGGCAACGAGGTGTTCCCTTACTTACACGAAAACGGAAGCTTATATTTTTCTTCTGACTTGCATGTAGGGTTAGGCGGACTCGATATTTTTCGTGCTCAGAAAAAAGACTCTCGATACCAAGACGTATGGATGTGGGAAAACCCTGAAAACATGGGGGCTCCTCTGAATGGGAACCGCGACGACTTTGGGGTAATTATCGACGAAGAAGAAATGACCGGTTGGTTTACTTCGAACCGCTCTGGGCGTGGCGATGATATTTATTACTTTGAGCGCGATAACCGAATTCGAATTGTGGGCACGGTGATTAATTGTAAAGACAGTACGCGCATTGAAGATGCCAATGTTGCCGTGAACTTACCCAATGGTTCTTCGGTAATAACAACGTACAGTGATTTTGATGGACGATTTACCGTCAGCGTTCCCGAAGATGCCGTTTACAATTTAAAGGCTACTAAAGAAGGGTTTGGGTTTTGTGCCGGGGGATGCGATGGAACGGCTGTGCTCGATTTAACAAAACTCCAAGAGAACCGCGAAGTGGAAGTATGGCTTTCGTTTTGCCCGGAAGACCCTTGCCGTTTAACCACTCGCGGGCCAGTACTTAATAACGACTGTGCGAAGCCACTTGCAGGGGCCACAGTAACCTTGGTAAACAAGTGTACCGGGGAGCGGCAAACCATGATTACCGGCGACGACGGCTACTACGATTTCGACCTCGACGAGAACTGTAACTATGTGCTCGTTGCGGAAAAAGACGGTTTTTTCCGCCAAGCCACGGAGTTTTCAACCCAAGAAGCCGAATGCGGCGATTTGGTAGAAAGCGAAATCCCAATGGACTTTGATGCTACCGAATTTGATGAACTCTTAGGAAGTTATGCTTCTATCGAAGAGGGAACGGTCATAGAGTTATACAATGTGTACTTCGACCTTGATAAGTACAATATTCGCCCCGATGCCCAAGCAGGCTTAGAAGATGTATACCGCTTAATGACGCAGTACCCCGAAATGAAAGGGGAAATTAGAGCGCATACCGATTCGCGTGCTCCTTTCAAATACAATGAAACCCTTTCCGACAATCGAGCAAAATCTGCTAGAAACTATCTAATTCAGCGGGGCATTAACCCCGACCGCCTCACCTGGAAAGGCTTTGGAGAATATGTATTGAAGAATGAATGTGCCGATGAAGTACCATGTACCGAGTTGCAACATCAGCGTAATCGGAGGGTAGAGTTTGTGGTTACCTACTTCGAAGGAACCGTGAACAGTAAAGAATATGAGCATTTCATTATTGGCGATGATAAAAATAACGCCGCCAAAGCCAATGCCTCCTCACGCAAATAGTAGGTATATCTCTATACTTAATCGAGAATATAAAAACTCAGATATCATCTCACTTTAAAAATTACATCAAGCAAAATAGCTACTGACTTTCTAAGCACATGAAAAGAATTGTACTTCCACTAGTAGTAATTTCCGTATTGTTCGTAAAAACAGCCTTGGCACAAGTGCCAAGTATTACGAACGGTACACCAGGAGAAAACTTTATTAACGAGACCTTTTGCTTCGAAGCGGTGCTTTCCAATGCAGGGGCAGAAGGTTACAACCCTATGGTACATGCCATATTTCCTCCAGGCATAGAGTACCAAAGCCTTACATTTATGGGAGGGAGCATTGGAGCAGGCTCTATCCAAGAGTTTTTGAATGTGCCGCCCGGGGGTAGCGTAACCGATGCCGTTCTCGCAGCGCGTATCGAGCGCGATGGAGGCGACCCGAACGATGCACTCATTAACTTGCCCCAAGGGGGTACGGCTCTGGCAATTCAGCTACCGGTAGGTTCGGTAGTGGAAAACAGCGTACCGTTAACCTTAGAGTTTTGCGTGAAAATTCGCAACTTCCCCGATGCGCAAGTAGGTGTTCCTATCCCGATTTCGTTGCGCCCTCTTTACGAGTTAGGCTCAGACCCTGAAGGGAACGGCATTATCTTCGGGGGTACTAACACGCGAAGTGTAATTCCGAAGCTTTATGAGTTAAGTAAATCTAACAATGCGCCGCGTGGCGAGCGTCCTCCAGGACCCGTATGGATGATGGATTATAGCATTTCGGTAGATATTGCCGATGGGCAAACCATCACCGACATGGTACTTTCTGATGCACTGCCAAGCGGTCTAAAACTAGACCCCAATTCGGTAACAGTTACCGGTGGGCTTACTGTAAATTACAATCCGGCAACGATGAATCAAGCACTGATTGCAGGAGGTACGGATGGCGGGACGCTAGAAATACAGTGTGCAACGCCCGGCTGTGGCGTTACCGGCGGCATTGGCGGAGGCGACCTCACCATTGAATACCGTGCGTTCATTATTGATATTTTGAACCAAGGAGTATGCGACCAAGATGTGTTATCGAACCAGGTAGTGTTAACAGGGGGCACTTACAATACTGCGCCTATTACCCCGGCAACTGCGTCGGCTACTTCCGATGTAATTGCCCGCCATCTTACGGTACAACACAGCCCTACTACGCCTATCGCTGCAGGAGAACAGGGCTATCAACCCGATGATTTTGTGGATTTTACCATCAATTACCAAATAAACGAGTATAGTAATTCGCAGGTTGACGAGTTGGAAATTGAACTGACGTTACCCGACGGGATGACGTTTATTGCAATGACGGATGCTATCGTTGCAGGCGAAGATTTGGATGGGCTGGTTACACCTGCCTTCTCGAAAAATCCAGGCACGGGTAAAACGGTCATTACATGGGATATTGCTTCGCGCTACCAAGTAGAGTCAGGGAATGTGTTAATCCCTGACGGTGGTGTTTCAGGCTCGCTTACGTATCGGGCGCGCATCGACCAAAACTATTTAGTACCTCCCGGAGACCCTATCGTTGCGCGCGAAACGCTTACACCTACTGCCCGTATTTCGTATGTGCTCGATGAAGGCGCAAGCTGTTTCAACGGCGATAATGCCCCCATCACTATTTCTCCAGTGATTATTGAAAAAGATATCCTAAACCCGAAAGGGCCTAACCAAGCATTTGTGCCCGGAGAAACCGTCATCTATGAATTAGAGATGACGGTGCTTTCAGGAGATGCAGGTGATATCTTCTTCGAAGAATTTTTGCCCCTGCCTATTTTCGACGTTACCGAGTTCAATGCATACGAAACGAGCAATACGATTGACCCGGCAGGCTCTGCAGGTTCGTTGCGGTACTCTACCGAAGACCAATCTTCCGCATTGCTTCCGGTAGATGATATTTTTATTGATGCGTCGCGCAATTATTTCCGCATCAACTTTGGCGATTTAGATAACGATGCTGCCGGTGATGAGGCAATTAAAATTTCAATTATTGTAGAGGTAACCGTAACCGATAAACCTTTTGACGACGCCCTCTTCCATACCAACTTCTTGCAAGCAGGTACCGACCAAACGCCCGCACAAGCGGCATCATCCATTCTTATTTTAGTAGGAGCGCCAAAACTTACCATTACCAAGGGTATTCGCGCATCAGATAATCCTGCGGCAGTCATTACCCCTCCTTTGGCAGCGGCAGAATATCCGCTCGATGGCAACATTACCCAAGGAGCTGATGGAGGTGATCAAATTACCTACCGCTTAACCATTGTCAACGAAGGGCTTGCCCCGGCGCGGCAGGTAAAAGTCCAAGATGCTGAAGCCGCAAGTAACTTAGAAAATTTCAATGTAATTTCTATTACCGATGGCGATGGTAACAATGTGGCAGGGTACTTCAGTGGAAATGTATTGGGTACAAACTCCGACTTATTTACAGGAAGTGGTTTAGTGATGAATGCCAATGCAGGCAGCGAGATAGCCCCTACCGATGGTGTTGATATTACCAGTTTAAACAATGGGGGACCAGATGTAATCTATATTGAATACACAGCGGATATCAGAACCGATGTAGAACCAACGACCATCACAAACAACGCAAATGTACAGTGGAAAAACATCCACGATGTCGATGCAGCCGCTCAAGGCGACCCGCCGGCACCATACTACAAACCCGATACCGACGCTGCCACAGTAGCCGTACAAGCAGCAGTTACCAAAACACGCAGCCCACTATACAATACACTTGCCAACTGGCCTACCCCTTCACTTCCAGGCGATCTTTCTAACACTAGCGATCCCGACGATTTTGGAGAAGTTGGCGACTTTGTGGTGTACACAATTCAGTTAAATGTACCGGAAGGTGAAGTGCCTAATTCGATAATCGTGGACAACATGCACCCGAACCTTCGCTATTACACGGGTACACCTACCGTATTTAGCATTACCGATAATGCTGGAGGCGATTTAACGTACAATACAACGCCCACGGTTATCACAAGCGATGCCGGTGGGGGAGAAGATAACGTTGTTACCATCAACTTAGGAACAATTGTCAACACAGCAAACAACGATGGCGACGACGAAATCATCACGATTGTATACGCGGCTGAATTGGTGGAAGAAATAGATGCCTCCACCATTACCAACGATGTAGATTGGAATTATACCGGAGGTTCTGTATCGAACTCAGCACCTCCTTTCACGCTTATTCGCCCGGAGATTGTGGTAACCAAGTTAGTGCGTGAACGAATTGGAGGTCTTACCTTCGACCCTGCCGATTATGCGCCTAATATCGATCGGATTAATAAAAGCTCAGACCTCGAGTTTTTAATCATTGTAGAAAATCAAAGCGAAGAAGCGGATGCCTATGGGTTGCAGATTCGAGAGATTTTTGATGCGGCTGATTTGGAGAATGTAACCTTGGTAGAAGTGCGCAGGGGCAATGGTGTGGTAGATGGGGGAACTGTTCTGAACCCCGGTACTCATTATACAGGTTCGATTACCGGCCCCACAGGCATTACCATAACTGGTACCGATTTGCCCGGGCCGCCCTCACCTCTTTACTCGCTACCACAGCGAAATCCTGCCACTCAAAATGCAGGAGGAGGCGATAGTTATGGACCTGAAACCGTCCTTTTAGTAGTACGGGCAGACATTGTTTCTACCGTAGAACTCAACCAAGATTTCCCCAACACCGCTCGTGCCTCTTATTTTTTGAGCGATGGTTGCGACCCTTCTAGTTGTGTGCAACTGAACGACGAAGGCTCAGCAACGATTAGTGTAGAAGGAATCCCATCGTTTGAAAAGCAAATTATTGCCCGCACGAACGGCTACACCGGAACGGCTCAAGCAAACGTACTTGATACCATCACGTATCGTATCCGGTTTACCATTCCTGAAGGGGTAGCCAACGATGTAGTAATTTATGACACACTGGATGCAGGGCTACAGTACCTTACAAGCACTGCGGCGTTATCGGCAATCGACAATACCACTCCAACACCAGTGGATTTGATTGGTTCGGGCGAAATCACTACATCGAACAACCCGGTGGTTGCCCCGAATTTCACACTTCAATCGCCGATTAGTGGAACCGATTCGCGTACTCTCTTAGCGTTTGATTTGGGGAGCGTTACGAATACCGATGCCGACGAAGCCATCGAGGAATATGTCGATATCACTTATCAGGCACGGATACGCAATATTGCCGCCAATGCCGAAGGGGTGGAATTGAATAATGAAGCGGTGCTTTCGTACGACAACCCGAACCCTCCGCCAGGTAATTTTACCAGAAGTGCCGTTTCCGACTCTGTGGTAATAGTGCGCCCAGAGCTCACCGCCGATAAGCGAATCATTGCAACAGACAACACGGCGTCTTCCATTACGGCAGGTACTCTAAACGATGCCGATGGGGGAGATCAGGTTACCTTCCAAGTAACCATCACCAATACCGACCCTGTTAGCCGCGCGTACGATTTGAATATTAGCGATGTGCTTCCTAGCGGGCTTTCTTCGCCAATAGTAACGCTCATAGAGCGAGGGAATGGCACGGTCTTTACCGATATAACCTCCGGGGCTGCCTTTACCGGGTTCTTTGGCGCAGCATCCCTTGGCGATATGTTTACAGGGGCAGGGCTAAGTTCACGTAGCGATTTAAGCGTGTACCTAGAACCTACCGGAGGGAATAATATCCTACGAATTACCTATACTGCACAAATTGACGGCGATATTCCGCAGCCGATTGAGTTAACCAACCAAGTAGAAGTTACCTTCTCTAGCGCACCTGGGGCAACCCCTGAACCGCCGATTACCGACGATGCTGAAATTTTTGGAATACGCCCTGGGGGTATCTCTAAAACGGTACAAAGTATTTACCCCAATGTGGGCATCGCTTCAAATATTCAGATAGGAGAGGTAGTAGAGTATGAAATACGTTTCCCGATTCCGGAAGGAACTACACTCGATTTGAATGTAACCGACCAGTTAGATCGAGATACCGATGGATTAGTGTTTGTCGGGGTGCGTAGCATTTCGGTTTTTAATGCAAACCCGACAAATATTTCCTCTTCTGTTGCTGCCGATTTTACCACGATTGTACCCACTGTAACGAATTCAGGAGGACAAGACCAACAACAAGGCGACCGATTGGACTTTAACTTTGGTGATTTTACCAATGCTGAAAACGATGCCGATATTGAAGAATTAGTGATTCGCTATTACGCTACTGTAGCAAATGCGCCACAAGTAAATAATGGCGATGATATGAATAACTATGCTCGTTACGATTATAACGACCCTTCGAATGGAAATGCAAATGTCAATTCGCCTCAGGTAGAAGCTCCTGAAATATTTGTAATTGAGCCGCAGCTCGATATTGATAAAACATACAGTGCGCTCAATGCCGCTCCGGGCGATGTAGTAACGGTCATTCTTACGATTTCGCACAGAGGGAACTCTTCAGGAAATGCATACGATATCGAAATCGAGGATGCTTTCCCAACGGATATGACCTATAATGGAGCAGCTCCGGTAATCACTGCTCCGGGTACAAGTACGGTACTAGCAACTGGTACTACGGCAGGCTCTACCGCTGTAGGCTTTACTATTGATCAGTTATTATTGGGAGAAACCATCACAATCCGCTTTGATGTAGATATTGATAATGCCGCCAATTGTGGCGGGCTAGGCCTCAACAACACAGCTAATTTATACTGGCAAAGTTTGCCCGGAACCTTTACAAACTTGATTACTACAGGCTTGCCTACGGCTGTGGCAACATCTCCTATTTATTCTTCGTGTGTAGGAGAGCGTAGAGGTCGCGGAGCAGCTTGTGCTACAAACTTGAATACATATAATAGAGCTGATACGGAAACGCTCAACGTAATTTCAGGAACGGCGATTAGCCCGAATATTACGGCGAGTAACCCGAATCCTATTTGCGTAGATGGCAGTGGAACGGTAACCCTAGAGGTGGCTGACTTTGGCGTAGGCACTATCTACCAATGGCAAAGAGAAAATCCGGTAGGGTCTGGTACATTTGTGAATATAGGCACCAACAGCCGCCAATTGGTGATTAACAGCTTAGACATTACAGACGAAACCGACTATCGAGTGCAAGTAACCAAAGGTGCTTGTACGGCAGTAACTTCGCCATCGTACACGTTAGACTTGATAGAAACACCCCAAGTGGCTATTGTAGATAATACGCCATCTTGTACTGACGATGTAGCACTCACTGTAAATGTACCGAATTTGGATGCTACAGAAGATTATCAGTACACATGGACATACCCAGACCCTGCTGGTGGAGGAACCCCTCTTACTAGTGTAAAAACGAACGATCCTACGTTAGATGTAGTCGATGCAGTAAGCGGAACATACACAGTACAAGTGGAAACAATCCGAGGGTCATGTACTTCAATTTTAGCACAAACCATTTTAGCGGTTAGTCCTCCGGTAGCCCAACCGACCCTTTCCTTGACCGGGGGTAGCCCTATTTGCGAGGGCGATGAAATTCGCATCAGCACAGGAGCGTATACAGGTACTTCAGTTGTTTATACATGGCGCAGAAACGGAACGCCGATATCGCCAGCAGTAAATAACCCAACGCTAGTGATTAACCCTGCTTCTCCTGCTAATGCGGGAACGTATACCTTGAGTGTAACCGTAGATGGGTGTACTTCGCCAATCTCGAATGATTTGGTGGTGGATGTTACGCCAAGCCTAACCATCCCAGCCCTCACAGCGCCTGGTATTTGTGCCGGTGATAATTTAGTACTAAGCACTACAACGGCTTACCCTGCCGGAACAACGTATGCATGGAGTGGCCCGAACGGGTTTACTTCGAACTTCCGAACGGCAACGATTGCCAATGCGACTACTGCAGCCGATGGATTGTATACCTTAACCGTAACGGCTCCTGGTGGTGGAGGCTGTTCAGTATCTGAAACCATTGTAGCCAACGTAACCGCGCAGCCTGCACAACCTGACATTACTGGCGATTTGAATGTTTGTGAAGGCAGTACCTTAGACTTAACCTCTACTACATACTCTGGCACTACGGTAACCTATAATTGGACTGTGCCCAATGGAGCGAGAACAGCGCCTACCGGTCCGAACTTATCATTCACAAGCGTAGTCCCAGCCGATGCAGGAATATACACGGTATCTGCTACAGTGGATGGGTGTACTACGCCACCACGCAGTGTGAATGTGGTTGTAGCTCCTGCCCCTGG
>CAYMYI010000064.1:0-22996 GCA_964394585.1 uncultured Roseobacteraceae bacterium | reverse complement strand
GGTTTATGGAACTTTCAATTAACTGCTTGATTTTCAATGACAACAAGTCTATTGTAATGCCACCTTTAAGCTTTCCATTTAAATATCGAATTTATACGCAGTCAAATAGAACGGGGAGAATTGATACTGAGAATAGCAGTAATAGCTTTCAATTGATTCCGTCCATATCCACAACCAACGATATTAACTTTGGGAGGTATTATGTTGAGGTGTTTGATACAGAAACCGAGTGTACAAGCGATGAACTGCTCACCGTGGTGTATAGAGTGCTTCAAAACCCCTCTACTGTTTCTGTACCAATTAATTTTAATGTATGTTCTGGGGAGGCAATTACCACAATTTTGGGTTCAGAACCCATCATCGTACCGCCGAATGCAGCCTATTTAGCTGAAGAGTATTTGGTTCGGAAAGAGGGAGTAACATTATATAGAAGTAATTTACCCTCATTTTCGTACACTCCTCAGCCTAATGAATTAAGGGGGGCATTTACGGTGTCTAAAGTACGTACTTATGTTATTGACGGTACAACGTATGAGTGTGAGAGCTTCAACCCTAGTCAGAGCGAGTTTCATGTGATACGCGAACCCGAAATCGCTAATATTGAGACTCAGAAAGAAACTTGCTTGGACGCAGGAAAACTAAAAATTCAACTTGATAACCTTCCAGAAGAAGAGGATAGTAACGCAAACCGAACGTTCAACATAAGCATTACAGCCTTAAATGAAGATGGCACAAAAGGAGAAACACGTTCCCTGTTTAAAAACCCTTCAGAAGATGGATTTATTGAATTGGAGGATTTAACTGCAGGAAATTACGAACTACAATTGGAAGGTGCCGACAACCTCAATGCTGATGGAGAACAATGTTATATCCCCGAAGTACTTAATTTCACAATAGATGATGCTGAATCTCCCGAAGTGCTTACAACTACTCCTAGAGTGGAATGGAAGTGCGATAGGGGTAGTTTCCTGAATATCAAAATAGCCTATAACGATGCTGAGGCTCTTACGTATCAATGGACTAATTCCCGTGGGGAGTTGGTTCGCCCGTCTAGCCCTTTGATAGGCGATACGCTGAGTTTGCGAAATGTAGGTGTAGGTATCTATAGGCTTATCATTGCTGTGGAAGACAACCAGTTTTGCCAATCAGATACGGTAGAGTTCGAAATGGTTGACCTAAAGAGAGGGTGTAATGTAGCCATTGAAGTGAATGAATTAGATAAACTCTGTAACCTAAAAGATAGTCTTCCTGTAGAAGCTCAGAATCGTATACCATGGCCGGAATGCCCTGTGGAAGAAGCTAACTCCGAAGAGTTTATAGGAGTTGAAGTAAACCCAGAAGGCAAAGTAGTTCGAATTGATTTATCGGGCTTAAGGCTAACTGAAATCCCTACGTTGCCAATTACCGAATTCGACGAGCTTATCATTTTAAATGTAAGTCGAAACCAACTCACCTTCGACGAACTCGAAGAAGTATTCCCTTTAGTCGATGAAATTATAGCTTCTGACCAAGAACCTGTCGGCGAAAGGTTGGAAATTTTCAGAAATATCACCGAAAATATAACCCTTTCTATTCCTGATAATGCTGCCGGCGAGCAGGGTATCGTTACGTGGTTTTTTATCTCGGAGGGCGAAAGCAGAAATAATGCGGGAATTATTGGGACTGGTAATCAAATCGTCCTTGAGAATCTCCTTCCGGAGGAGAATCAAGGGATCTATTACGCAGAAATTACTCACCCAGACTTCCCCGAGGTGATGCTCACAAGAAACGATATTAAGGTAGTCATCACCGAAAGGATGACCGAGTCTGATAGAGAAACGCTGAAAACTATTTTAACCCAATTAAGCAATGCGCAAAGTGATTCCGATGTAAGGGCATCTTTAGCGTTTGACCCCGATGGTTCCGCTGCAGGGTGGCCAGGAGTATCGCAAGAGTTAGACCGCTGCGTACGTTTAGACTTTTCTGGCTTTGGTTTAGAAGGGGAAATTCCTGAAGAGATTGGCGAACTTTCCGCACTTAGAAGGCTATCTTTTTTCGATAATAAACTCACCGGAGGAATCCCTGATGGTATAGGGAACTTAACGGAGTTAACTCTTTTAGATTTAGATAAAAATAATTTGAGTGGAGCGGTGTCTAATCGCATTACAGAGCTTTCTAAACTTAGAACGTTATGGCTATCAAGAAATAAGTTTACAAGTTTACCTGCTAGCATTGGCAACCTCTCTGAGTTAGAATTCTTCTTTCTACAAGACAATGAATTAGCAGATTTACCGGCAAGCTTAGCAGACTTAAATGCACTCAGAGTCCTTGATGTGAGCAGAAATCAACTCACTGAGTTTTTACCGGTAATCCCAACTTTTGAAAGGTTGGAAGTGCTCAGGCTATCAGAAAATCAGTTAGTCGATTTGCAATTAAGTTTAAGCCTCGTACCTCAGTTGAAAGAATTAGATTTATCTAGTAATCGACTCACAAGTTTACCCATTGGCTTACCCATCGCATTCAATTTAGAAAAATTATTAGTACAGCAAAACTTATTAGATTTTGCTGATTTTGAATCTTTAAATTTAGCCATAACATCTTACAGTCCGCAAAAGCGGCAAGAAGGAGACGAAATTCTTAATGTAGCCATTAATCAGCCCGTAAAATTAGAAGCTACTATAGAAGGAAGTCCTAATCAATATTTATGGTATAAAGATGGAGAAGCGCTGACACTCAGCCCTCAGGGTGATGCCTCGTACACCATTACCGCCATGAGCACAGCGCACGCCGGTGTATACGAAGCATTTGTAACGAATCCTTCGGTGCCGAACCTTACCTTGAAAACGCGCCGCTTTACGCTCAACGCAGATTGCGGGGAGTCCTTGCAAGCCCGGCTATCAAGTCAACAAGGAGGGACAGAATTCTGTGCAGGAGTACCTGTTTACAGCCTTTTAACTGCTACAGCAGGCCAGCCTGGGAGCTACCGGTACGAGTGGCGACGCAACGGGCAACCCTTACCTCTTGCCACGGACAGCGTTTTTGTCGCTTTTGTTGAGGGTACCTACCAAGTGACGCTACGTTCCTCCTCTGGCTGCGTAGTGCAAAGTAACTCACTGACTATTCGCGTAAATGCCGTGCCGAGCCTCAGCCTAACGGTAACCGATTCGGTTTCGCTACAAGCTACCACTGATGGCAATCCCGCAGCGATTTACTGGCTTCTCGATGGCCAGGTAGTAGCCGGAGCGCAAGGTCCCAATTTGCAGATTGCGCAATCGGGCTTGTACCAAGCGGCGTTGGAGACTGCGGCTGGTTGCGTGGTGAAGTCATCCCCTGTTTTAATGGGAATCACGGCATTGCCCCAAGCATTTGCCAGCGGTCCGTTGGAAATCTACCCGAACCCCACGGCTGCTCATGTATCTATTCAGTTCCCGAAGCTTCAGCGAGCAGTAACCATAACGTTGCGCACAGCCTCAGGCAAGCAGGTGATGTACAGCGAGTACCAATACATAGAAAATGTGAAACTGAACCTCGAAGGGCTACCGAGCGGGCTATACCTATTGGAAATCCAATCGGAGCAAGGGCATGTATTGAAGAAGGTAGAAAAGTACTAAAAAGATATTCGTAGATGTAGAGTTCCCCTTTACAAGAGGCTTTCTACATAGATAAAATAAATACGAGTATGTATTGAAAACGACGATACTGAATTTGTTCGCTTCAACGACTTACGCAACAGCGAAGGTGTACTTTGCAAAGAAAACCACCTAAACAGAGCCATAATCGATTATTTTTAGATGTTAGGGGCAAATGGAAATAAAAAAAACACCTAATACGAGTGTGTTAGGTGTTTCTAGCAATAAATGAATTTTTTCGTGGCTTCGCTAGGAATCGAACCTAGATCTCAGGCTCCGGAAACCCGCATACTATCCATTGTACTACGAAGCCGCCGATTTTTCGGGCTGCAAATATATAACTTTCCCTTGTTCTATGCAGAAAATAATGCAGAGGAACTAAAGTTGTTGCCACACTTCGAGAAACTCATTCATCATCATGGCAGTAGCTCCCCATATCACGGTATCCTCAATTACAAAAGCCGGAGCTTTCATTTTTAAATTTCCCATCACGGTTACCTCCGTTTCTTTGCGGTGTGGGGGGTGTAATAGCTCCTCGAGCGAAAACTCTAAGACAGCATCTACTTCTCTAGGATCGGGCTGGTAGCCTTCAGGAGGCTCTGGCAACCAGGCTACTACCGGGGTAACTAGCGAGTTGCTAGGGGGAATGTACAAAGGGGTAAGCTGTCCTAGTACCTGATTCTCACTAACCGCTATCCCAATTTCCTCATAGGTTTCGCGTAGTGCTGTACTTACTAGGCTGGCGTCCTGTTCTTCTTTCCTGCCACCGGGCAGGGCAATCTGGCCACTGTGCACGCTGTGGTCAATTGCCCGACGAATGAAGGGAAGCCGAACCCGCTCGCCATCGTGTGATAGGGCAAGCAGTACGGCAGAAACGCGGGCATTTTCCGGAGGGGGTGCCCATCCGGTCTTCAATCGATGGACCGACGACATCGCCTGCTGTGCCAAAGGACCGGGTAAAGGTTGCGAAAGTGCCTCTTTGAGCCGTTGAGGAAACTCTTGCTGATGAAATGTAGAAGTAGCTTTTGAAAGCATTTGGTTTGGGTTTTCAAGTTGATTAACGAAATACTATGGCTACAACAATCGAACCCAGGTTTATGATTCAACCCCATACAATTCAGGGTTTACAAACGGAATGAGCGCTAGAACAATTGCCGGCTGATAGTACGTAGCGCGGTCAATGATTCCGTGCGTTAAAATGCCTACCGAACCTTGCCCTTGCTTCGAATTACGTTTTTGGAAAATGAGGTCGTCAGCTTTGCCAAGCTCCATCCCTTGGTTGACTAGCTGCGTTACTTGGGGAGGCAAGAAAAAACTAGCTGTTCGCGCGATGCCTTCATAGGGTGGCATATTGCTTAAAATACACATCCATGCAAATACTTCCATCCCCTCTTTGTGGGCGGCGACGCCTCCTTCGAGCCCAACCCAAAAGTTAGCGGTTGGGTGCATCGCTTTTGCATTACGTGCTCGGTTGCGGGCGCCTTCTAGCGTTTCGGCATCGCCAAAGGGTTGGTTAGCAACCCCTGAAGCAACTTCTTCTGCACTCACCCGGAAAGAAGTGTGCGGAAATACCTGCGCAAATCCTGAATGTGTGGCTTCAATTTTTACAGGGTTTTTTGAACCAACAATAATGTGCGACATAGCTTCTTAATTTGAATTTTTATTTAGGTAAAGAAATCATTCCTCGAAATACGTTCAATAACGGAATGAAAAGTTCATTTGTCGAATTTGGGCATAACTTACAGAAAATCTGCTAGGCTTCTGTAAATTTGCTGCCTATTTTACACTCGCATTTCATTGTAACTGCTCTATGCTCAAAAGCCTTGTCATTAAAAATTATGCGCTCATTCGGCATTTGGAAATTGTTTTCTCCGAAGGGCTTAACATTATCACGGGCGAAACAGGTGCCGGGAAATCCATCATGCTTGGGGCATTGGGGTTGCTCAAAGGGCAGCGTGCCAATACAAAAATCTTATACGATGAAGAAGAAAAATGCGTGGTGGAAGCACTGTTCGACCTGCGGGCGTATCCTTCCCTTAAAAAAACCTTTGAAGAACTAGATGTAGATTACGATGCCCTTACCGTTTTTCGTCGAGAAATTACGGCTTCGGGCAAATCGCGCGCTTTTGTGAACGATACTCCTGTAAACCTCGATTCCTTAAAAATAATTGGCAACCAGGTGATGGATATTCACTCACAGCACGAAACGCTCAAACTAGGGAATAGCGAGTTTCAGTTGATGGTAGTGGATACCTATGCCGACAATCAGCAAGTACGAGATCGATACACACAAGTGTACCTCGCTTATAAAAAAGCTGAAAAAGCATGGAAGCAATTGCAAGTCGAACACCAAAAAGCGCAGCAAGAGTACGATTTCAATTTGCATCAGCTTAAAGAATTACAAGAAGCAAGTCTTGAAGGGTTGGTGCAAGAAGAACTTGAGGAACAGCAAGAGCGGATTCGGAATGTGGAAAAAATTGCCGAAGCGTTGCAAGGTGCCAAACAAAGTTTAGGAGGCGAGGAGTTCTCAGCAGAACAGATGTTGCAGTCGGCAATTTCGGCGCTGAATGGCATTCGCAGTTTGGGCAGTACCTACGAACAACTCAGCGAGCGGCTGGAAAGCTCTCTCATCGAGTTGCAAGATATGTTGCTAGAGCTGGAAAGACAGGAAGAAGACCTGTTTGTAAACCCTGAAGAAGCCGAGCAAATTACCGATCGGCTCGATAAGCTATACGCCTTGCAAAAGAAGCATCGAGTAGCTTCAGTAGAAGAACTAATACAAACTCAAGAGGAACTCCAACAAAACGTTAACAACGTAGAGCACTTCGAAGAAGAACTCGAACGCCTCGCCCAAGCGAAAGAAAAAGCACTGCAAGAAGTGTGGACAGTAGGCGAGCAGCTAAGCCAAACGCGTATTCAGGCTTGTGAACCCCTAATCGAAGAACTAGAAAAGCACTTGCGCAATGTGGGAATTTTAAATGCGAAATTGGAAATTCCGTTAGAACGCCACGAAACCCCGCAAGAAACGGGCTTAGAAACGATAGACCTCTTGTTTTCTGCCAATAAAGGGATTGCCCCACAACCGTTGAGCCAAGTAGCTTCAGGAGGGGAGTTTTCGCGCCTCATGCTCTGTTTGAAATACGTGTTAGCCGGCAAAATGGCGCTGCCTACTCTCATTTTCGATGAGATTGATACGGGGATTTCTGGCGAAATCGCAATTAAAGTTGGGCAGATGATGCAAAAAATGGCGCAACGCCATCAGCTCTTAGCCATCAGTCATTTGCCTCAAATTGCCGCCAAGGGCAAATCGCACTTTTTTGTGTATAAAGATAACTCTGCCGAAAAAACGGTGAGCAACATCCGAGAACTTACCGAAGAAGAACGCCTTACCGAAGTAGCCCGAATGATAGGCGGCGAAAACCCCAGCCCCACTGCCTTTGAAAGTGCCCGCGAATTAATGCGCGAATAGCAATTTACCCAATAAGTAGTATATTTATCCTTACAAAATGCAAGGAGACATTTTTTTACAAATTCTCTTAAACTATTCTAAATCAGCAGTATCTTTCAAAATGAGTCTTGGTCTATTTTTACGATATGCCAATTAACTTGCTAACACACCCTTTGCTTTCGCACATTATATGAAAACTCATGACATTGGCAGTATTATACAGGTTTTTAATCAGTATGGAAACAATGCTGGGTATTCTGCCATAAATGAGCTACTACAAAAGCACACGAAAGCCACAGCCGGACTTATTCTACATGCTAAGGAGCACAAAGCACCAATAATGCATGTTTGCCATACCTTCGGGTTCGATACAGATGCTTATCCAACGTTTGTAGAGGCGCTCGCCAAATGTGAATGCGGAACACAGAACGGTCAAACAAAGCTCCCTTTGAATGTACTAGCGCTAACACCTCCCCAGCTTTCTGAATTACAGTGGCGCGAGTATCCTATCCATTTAGGTAGCTTACCGTTGGGCTGTGTTTGGCTAGCTACCGATCACACTTCTGAAGAAGTTGGGTTACCCACTGCGGTGAAAGAACTGTTAACGTTTATATGGCAACAGTATAGTTCGAATGCCGCTGAGTTGAATGCAAAACGTTTACAAACAACTGATTATAAAGAAACGAATCGGTTAATTGAGCAACTCAAAATACGCGAAGAAGAACTGATGGCGCAAACGGCAGAAATGCGCGAGAAACAAGTAGAACTTGCTGAAATACGTAATCATTTTCAGTATTTATTTGAGTATTCACCTGTCGGATATTTCACTATTGATAACTACGGGAGGATTCACGAGATGAACCAGCAGTTCAAAGCGTGGTTTGGGATAGAGCAACTACAAGAACCGATGCATTTTTCTAAGTTTTTAGCCCTTACCGACCAAAAAGCGTTTTCTCTATACCTGCGCGAAGTGTTCTATCGGCAGATTCCCCAAGAAGCAGAATTTGAAGTAGCTTTTGAGCAGCAAACGTATCATTTCCAAATGACTGCCATTCTGTTACCCTTCCACGAAGCTGATAACCTTGCACAAGTAGCCCTCACCGATGTTTCACAACTGAAAGGCAAACAGGCAGAAATAGTAGCAAACCAGCATAAAGTAGCCGAACTGCTCAAAAAACAACGCCAGATTACACTGAGAGCTCAATTGCTCAACGAAGAACTCCAAGTGCGCGAAGAAGAACTGCGTGAGCAACTCGAGCAAATCATCGCGTTAAACGAAGAGCTCGACCAAAAAGAAAAACTCCTCAACGATGCTGGCAAACTTGCCAAAGTAGGAGGGTGGTCCATCGAGTTGGATACCATGAAGACCCATTGGACACAAGAAACCTTTCGCATCCACGATTTGCCCATAGGTACGCATGTACCCCTCGAAGAGGCTATCAATTATTACCACCCCGACGACCGCCCTACTGTAGAAAAAGCAGTGGAAACATTAATCGCTAAGGGTACACCTTTTGAATTTGAACTCAGGCTGATTACTGCAAAAAACCGAACTATCTGGGTGCGTGCAAAAGGCAACAGAGATTCTATTAACGGTCGCCCACGCATTTATGGGACTTTTCAAGATATTACCAAACAAAAAGAACGCGAAAAGCGCATTGCCGATTTACTCCGATTGTTTGAGCTATCGCCCGATTTGCATTCCATCGCAAATTTTGAGGGGTATTTCGTAGAACTCAACCCGGCTTGGGAAGAAACACTCGGCTATTCCATAGAAGAACTGAAGGCAAAGCCATTCATTGAGTTTGTGCACCCCGACGACCGAGAGCTTACTTTGCAAGAAGGGCAACGCCTTATCGACGAGATGACCAACACCGTGCAGTTTGTAAACCGGTACCGTTGTAAAGACGGTACGTATCGGTGGCTATCGTGGAAAGCAAAACCCATTACCGAAGATGGAGGCAAGTTGTTTTGTGCGACTCGCGACATTACCCAAGAAAGAAAAGCGCAAGAAGAACTGAAAAAGCTGGCGTTGGTAGCCCAACGCACCGATAATTTAGTAATTGTTACAAACCGCTCTGGCTTTATAGAGTGGGTAAACCATGGCTTTTTGCGGCAAACCGGGTACAGCTTAAAAGAGGTATTGGGCAAAAAGCCAGGCGATTTTTTACAAGGAGACGATACCGACCCCAAAGAAGTAGATAAACTACGCAACGCCATACGTAAAGGCGAATCGGTACAAGTAGAGCTCATAAATTATAACAAAAATGGCTCGGCGTATTGGGTCGCGATTGACATCCAGCCGATTTATGATGCAAAAGGCAACTTAGTACAGTTCTTTGCTGTGCAACAAGTAGTTTCCGAAAAGAAAAAGAAAGAAGCCCTACTGCAAGAAAACCTCCGATTGCTCCAAAAAACTAACGAAGAACTCGATAATTTTGTGTACCGCGTTTCGCACGATTTGCGCGCGCCCATATCATCGGTGTTGGGATTAATTGAAATCTCTCGAATGACCGACGATTTGCCCACCTTGCAGCACTACCTCGATTTGCAAGAGAAAAGCATGCAAAAACTCGATACATTTATCGGTAATATTTTAGATTACTCCCGCAATACCCGCAAAGAAGTTGCGAACGAACCTATTCAGTTCAAACCTCTAATCAACTCCGTTTTTGAAGAGGTGCATTTCGCCGAAGAGGCGGAAAATATCGAGAAACGTATTTCAATACAAGAAAATGCGGCGTACCTGGGCGATGCGTACCGGCTCAAAGTCATCTTTGCAAACTTAATTTCCAATGGAATAAAATACGCCAAACCCTACGAACCCCATCCATTTTTGTCGCTACACGTTGCGGTTTCTGAGAAAGACGTAACGATTACCTACGAAGATAATGGCATTGGTATCGCAGAAAACCAACTCGATAAAATCTTTCAGATGTTCTACCGAGCTACCGTCGATAGCCGAGGCTCAGGCCTAGGGTTGTATATTGTGCATGAAACGGTGGAAAAACTAGGCGGAAATATTTCGGTGCAGTCGCAATTAGGCAAGGGAACCACATTTAAAATAATACTTCCACAACAATAATCTTTCGAACTCTCTCTAAATTCTCTCTCCGAAATAGCAGATTCCTCTTATTTTTGTCGTGTAATAATTTTCTGACCTAAACCTTTCCCGATTATGGATATGCAAACCGTTGCCTACATCTTCTTTGTTGCGCTTTTAGCTATCTCAGCCTTTGTAGGAATTTACCTTAGCAAACGCGAAAGCGAGCGATAGCCTTACGGTTGTAAAAGCACTGCCTACAATGCCT
This sequence comes from uncultured Roseobacteraceae bacterium, assembly GCA_964394585.1. Classification (GTDB taxonomy): domain Bacteria; phylum Bacteroidota; class Bacteroidia; order Cytophagales; family Flammeovirgaceae; genus CAYUJH01. Next base: position 12,629 of record CAYMYI010000064.1, on the reverse strand, counting down.
TACCAAGTGCATGGTACGTACACTATGGTGAAAGGTATGCCGGCATACCGTATTTAATACAACAATCCCGAAGCAATACATTTATGAACCAATCGAACTTGAAAGAGTTAAAGGCGCGTGTAACCGCCTTGAGGGGGTATCTTTGACTACGAAAATAAAGTAGTCCAAATCGCCGAAGAAGAAAAAGCAACTGCTTTACCTACTTTTTGGGACGACCCCAAAAATGCTGAAAAAATTCTCAAAGAGATTAAAGCTAAAAAAACGTGGGTAGAAAGCTATGAACATGTTGAAGCTCTATTGGGTGATTTCGAAGCTTTGTTTGAGTTTTTTGAAGAAGGAGATGTTGCCGTAAGCGAAGTAGAAGAGGAGTATGCTAAAGTAAATGCGGCAATCGAAGCCCTCGAAGTGCGCAAAATGCTCTCGAGCGAAGAAGACTCGCTCTCGGCAATTTTAGAAATTAACGCAGGAGCAGGAGGAACGGAAAGTAACGATTGGGCCGAAATGCTCATGCGGATGTATATAATGTATGGGGAAGCACACAGCTATAAAGTACGTGAAGTAAACGTTAATCCTGGCGAAGTCGCCGGGGTTAAATCAGTTACACTAGAAATGGACGGGGAGTTTGCCTATGGTTATCTGAAATCGGAAATTGGTGTCCATCGCCTAGTGCGAATCTCTCCGTTCGATTCTGGTGGCAGAAGACATACTTCATTTGCTTCTGTGTTTGTCTATCCGGTTGTAGACGATTCTATCGAAATCGAAATCAACCCCGCCGATATTACCTGGGAAACCTTTCGTTCCGGAGGAGCCGGAGGGCAAAACGTGAACAAAGTAGAAACTGCCGTACGGCTGCGCCATGCGCCTTCTGGAATCATCGTAGAGTGCCAGCAAGAACGCTCACAGTTGCAGAATAAAGATAAGGCAATGAAAATGCTCAAGTCGAGGCTCTACCAGCTCGAAATAGAAAAGCGCAACGAGGAAAGAAGCAAGGTGGAAAGTTCTAAAAAGAAAATAGACTTTGGCTCTCAAATTCGAAGTTACGTGATGCATCCTTACAAACTTGTGAAAGATGTGCGCACAGGTGTCGAACGCAGCGATGTGCAAAATGTAATGGACGGCGATTTAGACGACTTCATCAAAGCCTATTTAATGAGTAACTGATTTTTTTATTTAACCTAAAAAAACAACACATGGAAATTGAAGCACAAACCGAACGCGATGAAATGCTTAGCGTATTGGGGATTAACCCCCAAAACTCAGCGTGGAGTACCGGGCAACAATGGGCAGAGCTAGCCGATCACCGTGAAGTACATATGGTGATTTCCCCTGCCGATGGAGCACCCCTAGCCGAAGTACAACGCGCTACTACTGCCGATTTGGAACATATTCTCCAAACAGCACAGGAAGCATTTAAAGTTTGGCGCAAGGTACCTGCCCCCCAACGTGGCGAAATTGTGCGTCAAATTGGTAATGCACTTCGTGAATACAAAGAACCACTTGGTAAGCTGGTTTCGTACGAAATGGGTAAAATTTACCAAGAAGGCCTAGGCGAAGTACAAGAAATGATTGATATCTGTGATTTTGCCGTTGGGCAATCGCGCCAATTGTATGGGTTTACCATGCATTCAGAGCGAGCCAACCACCGCATGTACGACCAGTACCACCCCTTAGGCATTGTAGGGGTAATTTCAGCCTTTAACTTTCCGGTAGCGGTGTGGTCGTGGAATGCCATGCTCGCCGCCATCTGTGGCGATGTAATCGTATGGAAGCCTTCGGAAAAAACACCACTTACCGCCGTAGCTTGTCAAAATATTGTAGCCGAAGTACTGAAAGAAAACAACCTACCCGAAGGTGTTTTTAATCTGATTTTAGGCGATGCCGAAGTAGGGGCTGCCATTTCGCACGATCGGCGCATTCCGCTCGTTTCAGCAACAGGCTCTACCCGCATGGGTAAAAAAGTAGGCGAAGCCGTAGGCGCACGCTTAGGGCGTTCGCTCCTTGAATTAGGGGGGAATAACGCCATCATTATTACAGAAAATGCCGACCTAGAAATGGCAATTCGAGCAACTGTTTTTGGTGCTGTAGGTACATGCGGTCAACGTTGTACTTCCACGCGCCGCCTCATAGTACATAGTAGTCAGTACGATGCAGTCAAAGAGCGTTTGCTCAAGATTTATGAGAGCTTATCCATTGGCAACCCGCTGAAAGAAAGTACTTTAGTAGGTCCACTGATTGATACCGATGCGGTAGATAACTTTTTGAATGCCCTGGCAAAAGCGAAAGAAGAGGGGGGAACCGTAATCTACGGAGGCGAAAAACTCGAAGGCGAAGTGTTCAAATCGGGGCGTTACGTAGTGCCAGCGCTAGTAGAGGCAGAAAATCACTTTGAAATTGTACAAGAAGAAACTTTTGCCCCAATTTTATATCTAATCAAATATGAGGGTACAGTCGAACAGGCTGTTCAAATCCACAACGACGTAAAACAAGGGCTTTCCTCGGCAATTTTCACACAAAATTTACTAGAGGCAGAGTATTTCCTATCGCACGTAGGTTCTGATTGCGGCATTGCCAACGTAAATATTGGAACCTCCGGCGCTGAAATAGGAGGGGCTTTTGGTGGCGAAAAAGAAACAGGCGGCGGGCGCGAGTCCGGGTCTGACGCTTGGAAAGTATACATGCGCCGGCAAACTAACACCATTAACTACAGCACCGAACTGCCATTGGCACAAGGGATTAAGTTCGACATCTAATCGCCGTTACATAATGGTATATCTTCGAAATAATGCCAGAATTAACATTATTTCAACTACCAAATAGTTTGTCTATGGCGATTTATCAAATGCTATCCTTTGAGATTACCCTCAAAAGGGTAGCATTTTTAGGGTGATTCCAGAATATTGGATGCATATATCCCAAAAAATTTTATCTTGCATAAGATGCAATAAACAAGTGAATCGCTAACCGTTTTACAAATATTTATCTTACATGGCAACTAAGAAATACTTCGCAGTAATGCTGATTGATGATAATGAGATAGATAATCTTATTAATAAAAAGATGATTGAAGCTGCTAACATTGCAGAACATATCTATGTGCACTCCGGCGCGAAAAGCGCTATTGAATTTTTGCGGAACGTAGAAAACATCCAAGATTTAGCACCTAAAATGCTTCCTGAGGTGATTTTCTTGGATATTGATATGCCACTTATGGATGGGTTCCAGTTTTTAGATTTATTCAGCAAGTTGAACGAGGAAACCAAGCAAAAATGCAATATTATCATGCTCACTTCTTCGATTAACCCTCAGGATATCAGTAAGTCTAAAAATTATAACTACGTAAAAAAATACATCAACAAGCCTCTTACACAGCAAACCATTGCATCGCTCGATTTTTAATGGAGATATGTAGTAATACCAGAAGCGAAGATGCGAAAACATCTTCGCTTTTTTTATTCGATTACTGTGCTAATTTTTGCTGCGTTAACCTATATAGCAATTTTGAACGATGGAAACACAGCGGTTTATACTTTCAAAAGAACAAGCCCACAGTGCAGCTAAACGAAAATATTACCTTGTACTTGCCGGTGTGGTAGTAATACTACTGGGCTACAGCTTGTGGGGCGATTTCACCGATAAAGGCATCACAGCCTTGCTCGAAGACCAATGGAGTACCTTACTTATTCTGTCACTTAACATATACATACTTTTGATAGGGCTCAATGTTATTAAGCTATACAAGCATAACTACATTCGGTTTTCTTCTAAGGCAATTTTTATTAAGCAAGAGGGAGTTGACCGTATCGTGCGGATTGCAAACGATGCGCTACACTCCTATCGGATAGAAGGGAATACGCTCGAAATACAGACTACAACAGATGCGGCATACCAAATAGATATAGCTAACATTTCTGATGGAGCAAGACGTCAAATAGAACAATACTTACGAGTGTTGTTGCAATAGCTTTGTTTGCTAAACTTTTCATCAATGATGGAGAACCCCACCATAGAAGACTTTATTTTGGAGGCAGAGGAGCGCTGGAGACCCGTTTTGTGGTCGTTGCGCACACTGATGTTTCAGCAATTGCCCGAAGGCGCTCAGGAGCTGCTGCGACACAAAATTCCTTTTTACTACTACAAAGGCCCACTTTGTTATCTTAATCCGAGGAAAACACACCTCGATTTAGGCTTTTACCGAGGGGCTTCTCTTTCCAACGAACAAAGTTTGTTATGCGGAGATGGAAAGTTGGTCAGGCATATTCGGTTTGCACCACACGATGCCCAAAGAGCATTTTCTCAGGAAGTACTCGAAGTATTGCACGAAGCGATTTTATTGAATGAGTGGCATGCCGAACAGAAAAAGAAAAGCAAGACAAAGAAGTAGCAACTCCTTCTTTTCACAGCGTGTTTTGTAAGGAAAAAAGCTATGCACAAATTCACCGAAGAAGAGATTGACCGCATTATTCAGATGGCTTGGGAAGATAGAACTCCTTTTGATGCGATTGAATATCAATTTGGCATAAACGAAGCAGAAGTAATTAAATTGATGCGCCGCGAAATGAAGCCATCAAGTTTTAAGCATTGGCGCAAGCATGTACAAAACCGAGCAACGAAACACGCCAAATTACGCTCTGCAGCAGTTAGCCGTTTTAAGTGCACACGCCAGCGGATGGTATCGGCAAATAAAATTGCCAAGCGTTAGGGTTTTACGGTGTTTTTATGTGGGCAGGGCGTTTGCAACGTCTCAAACTCCAACGTAGCGTGGTCAATTTTTTCTTTGGAAAGTGCCTCCCGAATGTGTTGCTTCAACGCATTCAGCTGGTTGGTAGAGTAGTCGTCGTTAAGTACAAGGTGCATACTTAGCACGTTGTATTCTCCATCCATCGACCACACGTGAACATCGTGGATTTCCATTACTTCACCATATTGCGCTAAAAGGGTCTTTAAATGCGATATATCAATGTTTGTAGGTGTTTTTTGTAAAATGATGTGAAACGTTTCTTTTAGGTTCTTTATCACATTGTATAAGATGAAAAGCGCAATACCTATCGAAAGAAGCGGGTCTATGATGGGGAAATCGAAAAATTGCATGATTAAAGCACCAATCAGTACTGCGCCCCAGCCGAGTACATCTTCGAGTAGGTGCAACGCAATGGTTTTTTGGTTCATGGCATGTGCCTTCCGTAGCTTGAAAACAGCAGCGCCATTGACCAATACTCCCAAAATGGCAATGCCGATCATCCCTTCGGTATTTACTGCTTCGGGCGCGAGCAACCGAGGGATGGTCTCTTTGAGTATGAACACGCTCCCTACAATTAGCACAATTGCATTAATGAGGGCACCTACGATAGAGTAGCGCTGGTATCCGTATGAGTAGCTTTCGGTTTTTTCTCGGTGAGAGAGCACTTCGAAATACCAAGCAAGTCCTAACAGCAGGCTATCGCCAAAATCGTGTAGGGCATCGGATAAGATTGCCACACTGTTGGTAAGCAATCCTCCGATGAGCTCAATAATGGTAAAGGATAGATTCAGAAAGAATGCAATGCGCACACTTTGACTGCTGCTATGATGGTGGTGATGCTGGCTCATAGTTCGAATTTACTACGAAAGCCTCTGAAAATTCTTATGTACTGAATAAGTTTCCGATGCGCTGTTTTTGAATGGCTTGCCATGCCATTGTGCTGCATCCTTTCACACCATGGATTAGCGCTTTAAAACGGGGGTCTTGGGTATACCCTTTTTTGTAGCGGTAGTAGATTTGCTGTACAATCACAGCTATTTTGTAGGCACCGAATGCATAATAGAACACTGCGTTGTCGATCGTTTTGCCACTGGCTTTTTCGTAGAGGGCAACCACTTCTTCGCGTGTAGGATTTCCGGCCGAGGTGGTAGGGCTTAGCTGCAAAAGTTTCAAAGGTTCGGGGTCGGTAGCTTCGAGCCAATAGCCTAGCGAGGTGCCTAAATCCATAAGTGGGTCGCCAAGAGTTGCCATTTCCCAATCGAGCACAGCGGTTATTTCTGTGAGGTTTTCTGGGTTTAGCACTACGTTATCGTATTTGTAATCGTTATGGATAAGGCAGGCATCCACTTCGCTGGGTTTATTAGCCGAAAGCCACTGTGCTACTTTATCCATTTCTGCAATTTCATCGGTTTTCGCTTTTTCGTAGCGTTTTATCCAGCCTTCTACTTGGCGGGTAACATACCCTTCGGGTTTGCCGAGTGTATGAAGTTGCGTGTTTTGTAGATCGGTCTGGTGGAGGGTAGCAAAAGTATGTACCCAGCTTTGGGCAATCCCGCTCATAGTATGTGCATCGGGGAGCTGTTCTGGAGTCATGTATCCTCTTAAAATCACTCCTTTTACACGTTCCATAATATAAAAAGGTGCGCCAAGTACGGTTTCATCCTCGCAGAAAAGAATGGGCTTGGGGGCTTGTACCGGCGAGTCTTTCAATGCGGTAAGAATGGTATGCTCACGGCTCATATCGTGCCCTGACTTTACATTGGCGCCGAAGGGCGGACGACGCAATACCCAATCGTATGCTCCCCATGTAAGTTGGTAGGTCAGGTTTGAAAAGCCGCTAGGGAATTGGCTGACGGAAAGCTCTGCTTGTACATCGGGGAATTGAGCTTTCAGATATTGCCGAAGCGCTTCGGTATTGAGTTCTTCTCCTTTGCGAACCTCGCGGGGTTGGTCAATATGTTGTTGTGACATAGTTACGTAGTATAGTTTGTGTATAGATAAAGGATAGATTTATAACGACTCCTCTTTAAGATAGTCGTTTTCGAGCACGAAGCGTACTAACTCAATGATATTTTTCACTTTGAGCTTTTGCATGATGTTCGCCCGATGGCTTTCTACCGTACGATGGCTGATGAATAATTTTTCAGCTATTTGCGGGCTGTTGAGGCCCTCCATAATCAGTTTGATTACCTCCTTTTCGCGCGGGCTCAGTTTGGCAGGTTGTTCCTCTTGCTCGTCGTGGTTTTTGCGTACTTTCCGAATCATGGTGCCCATCAGTATTTGAGAAATCTTATCGCTAAAGTAAGTTTCCCCTTCATACACTTTCTGGATAGCCTCTACCAAAATATATTTTGAAATATTTTTAGGAAGATAGCCCGAAACCCCAGTTTCGATAGCTCGTTTGATATACGCTTCTTCAAGGTGTTGGCTAAGGACAATGGTTTTAATTTCAGGATATTGTGCCTGTACTGTGTTGAGCAATTGTAGTCCATTCCCACCGGGCATCGAGAGGTCGGTAATCACTACATTGGGTGTAAGATAGTTCAATTGTTTCAGCGCTTCTTCAACGTTCGAGGCTTCGGCAATTACCTTGATATTGGCTTCTTCGTTCAGAAATTGCTTGATGCCATCGCGGATAATTTGGTGATCGTCGACAAGCATTACCTCAATCGACCGATTTGGCGAGTTGTTTTGGGGATAGTTAGCGTCCATAAGGAAGTATAATTTGGATTAAAACAAAGCTTGAACTGGCTGTTCTTCGGCTTTTGGGTACGGGACATACGCCGATATTTCGCAGCCATTACCCGGTACCGAGTCAATTTCAAGGGAGCCATTGAGTAAACTCACACGTTGTGTCAGATTGTTTAGACCGTTCCGATGTTTACGGCGTTCGTTCATTTCTTCTTGGCTAAATCCCTTTCCATTATCTTTTACCGAAAGAAATAACCGAGAGCCTTCGTCGAGTAAGGTAATGCTCACATGAGTAGCCCCGCTATGTTTATAGATATTATTGAGTATTTCTTGCAAAATGCGAAAGATGCCCACTTCTACTGTATTTGGAAAGCGCTTTCCATGCAACATGACATCGACCTCGCAGTGTATTTTGGTGTTATGAAAAATTAGATTGCATAGGTGATCGACTGCTTCTGGCAGCCCAAAGTCGGTGAGTACGCTGGGCATCAAATTCGAAGAAATACGGCGTACTTCTTTTTCGGCATGATCTGCTAATTGAATGATGCGAACTAAGGGGTTGAGTTGCTCTTCTGCGTAGCTTGCCTGAACGCCATCCAAATAATTGGCTTGCATTTGTAAAGCCGTTAAGGTTTGGCACACACCATCGTGCAGTTCCATCGAGATCCGCTTGCGCTCTTCTTCTTGCCCTTGCACTACAGCCAGCGAAAGCTCTTTTTCTTTGTTAATGGTGCCGGCAAGCAGTTGGGCTTCTTGTTGCTTTCGCACAGAGATATCGCGAGCAATGTAGCAAGCTCCACTTACAGCATCTCCATCAAAAATGGGATTGCCCGAAAACTCATACCACTGAGGGTGTTCAGAGTTTTCGCCAAAGCAATACTCTTTGGAAAGTTTCTTGCCTTCCATCACCTCATCGTGTAAATCGCGGAACATTTTTCGGTACAGCGGAGGAAGTACGCTAAAAAAGCTATCATTGGTTTTAATTTCATGCCCAAGCACTTCGCGTACTTTGTTGGAAACAGCCGAGTTAAACGCTTGGAAGCGGTGTTGCTGATCGACATACCAAATTAAATCGTCGGTATTTTCAATTACCGAAGCTAGGTTCGCTTGGTTTGCTTTTAGTTTTGCTTCAATTTCTTTTTTCTCCGTGATGTCTTCGGCCGTACACATTACGCCAATAACAGCGCCTTGCTGATCGTAAAGTGGCAGCCGGTTAATATCAAGCCAATAGGCAATTCCTGTCGGATGGCGAAGTGGCTCAATTTGATGGTACTGGCTTTTTTGATCGTGCATTACGGAGTGCGAAGCCGCTATGGCATTTCGCACAAAAAATCCATCTTCTATGAGCTCTTCCAAGCGTTTACCCACAATTTCGCTAGCATTTTGCTTACCCATTGCTTCGGTAAAATGGCGGTTGCATCCGCGAATCACCAAGTCGGGGTCTTCCCAAAAAATCCATCCGGGTATGCTATCGAAAATCATTTCGAGCATCATCTGCGATTTTTGTGCTTGCTTTTCTATCTGGGTAAATGCCGTGATATCGCGGTTTACCGTAGCAATGCCAAGGGGAAACCCGTTGGTATCGCGCAATAAACGCGACGACGACTGCACGATAATGGCAGCCCCTTCTTTAGTTTTTTGGTGCAAGTTGCCTTTCCAAAAGCCTTCCTTCATCACTTTTTTAAGAACATTTTCCATCGTGAACCCATCGGCTTGGGGCAAATCGAGTACATCCGTAATTTTTTTCCCTATCACTTCTTCGCTTTTCCATCCGTAAATTTCTGCGGCGGCTTCGTTCCAACTTTTGATTTCCATCCGAATGTTAGTCGAAATGATAGCATCGTTTACGTTGTGTAGCAGATACTCTTGGTAGCGAAGTGCATTTTCCACTTCTTTATGATGTGTAATATCTTGGACAGTGCCTACTAATAAAATACTGCCTTCCTTTTCTTTTTGTACTACAGCGCGTTCGAGCAGATACGCAAGCCTACCGTTTGGCAATACGATTCGGTACTCTAGGGCAAAGCCTTCCTGTTGCGCAATTGCTTTTTGATAAGTGGATTCTACTCCTTTTTTATCGCGCGGGTGAATGAGGTTGTGGTAATCTTCGCGCGAAAATGTTTTAGCCGAGGGGGGAGTATGGTGGCAAATACGAAACACTTCGTTCGACCACCGCATGTGTTGCGATGCTACATCGTACTCCCAATAGCCTACATTGGCAATGGCTGCGGCACGTTTCCGTATGGTTTCGCTGCGTTGCAACGCTTTTTTGGCAGCATATTCTTTTCGTAAATCTTGTATGATGCCTATAAAGATACCAGAGGCAGTTTCGCTAGCTCCAATCACTTTTCCCATAAGGCGTACAGGAAAGGTTTGCCCTCCGCATTCGAGCTGAAATTGAAGCGATAGCTCTTGTCGGCGGTCTATCTTTGCTTCTAAACTAGCCAATACAGAATCGCGATCGCAAGCAGCTATTTTATCGAACAAAATTTTATTAGCGGGCTTGCGCTGTGTAGGGTCTTCGTTGAGCAACCGATACATGCCCTCAGACCATTCGACTTTACCGGTTTGTAAATCCCAACGCCACGTGCCGGTATCTGATAACGATTGGGTGAGCGCAATTTCTGTATCGAGTTCAGCTAGCCGATGGATGGCCGTATGCCGATCGGTTACTTCTTGGAAGTATGAAACCAGATAACGGCGCCCGTTCAGTTCTAAAAACGAGGAGTGTACATCGCAATAGACTACCGAACGGTTGGCACACTGTAGCGGTACGTCGTGTAAGAGTTTATGCTGAAAGCGGAAAGATTCTTCGAGCCGCTGCGATAAGTGGTACTCGGTAACACTACCATACAATTGTTGGATTAATGCAGCATTTTCGCACAGGTCGCTTTCCGAATAGCCTACAAGCTCACAGAATGCGGTATTCACAAATATAAAGTGGCTCGGGTGTTTCGGGTTGCTCAGGGCAACCGCCCAAGGCAACGATTGGTAAATAGTGATTGCCTCCAGAGGAAGCTTCTCGCTTTTTTGAGTGCGCTGTATCGCTGTATTTTGCCCATTTGATGTCTGTAGCGTTAACTGCAGGAGTTTTCTTCCCTTGAACTGTACGGTAGAAAGATGCACTATGGCAGTTTCGTGTGGAACGGCTAAAGTGAGTTCGCCTTCCCAGGTGTCGTAGTAGAGTGCATGATGAAAGGCTTGTTTTACGGCTTCTAGGTCGTCCCAAAGCTGTGGTGTCAAGATTTTTAAAGAAGAAGCTCCTTCGGCTTGTTCAAACAAAGCGCGGAACGGTTTATTGCTAAAATGCACCTCACCGTATGCAGAAACAATGGCAATGGCAACACCAATCCCGTCTAGGAGTGTGGATAATGAAAGAGCATTTTGCTCTTTTTCGGTATGTTGTATACTAGGTTTGATGGTTTGCAAAGTAATCGCAGTGGTTTATCGTTGAGTGCTGCTAAGAATATTGTTAAAATTCGGTACACATAGCTTGAGATACCGTAAAGGCATCAGAAGTTAGGGTAAAAAGTATACCTGAAATATATTAAAAAATACGATAACAATAGTATTTATACAACCACGCAACTATAGAGGAGTACCATGCTAATTGTAGCGCATAAAAAAGCCGTTCTAGTGATTCCCAGAACGGCTTTTTTGCGAGCAATTTTCTTAGGTTAGATAGCGACTACTTTAAACGCAACTTCCTGTTTTACTTCTTTATGAAGATCAATTACGGCAGTATAATCGCCGACCATTTTCACATCAGAACTGAACGAAATTCGTTTGCGGTCTATCTCAAACCCTTTTTCTTTGAGCGCATCAGAAATTTGCAAAGTAGTTACAGCCCCGAAAATTTTGCCGCTTTCGCCTGCTTTCGTTTCGATGACTAACTCAAGCCCTTCTAGTTGGCTAGCAATTTCTTGCGCTTTTTCCTTAATGCGTTCGGCTTTATGAGCTGCTTGACGCATATTTTCTTCTAACATTTTGCGGTTTGAGGCATTGGCAACTACTGCCAACCCTTGCGGGATAAGGTAATTACGGCCATACCCTGGTTTTACCTGAACGATGTCGTTTTGGTAGCCTAAACCTACAATATCTTCTTTAAGAATAACTTCCATGACTTTATGCCTAATTTAAACGTGAATAAAAATTACTTCAGTCCGTCGGCTACGTAGGGCAACAACGCAAGTTGACGGGCTCTTTTCACAGCGGTAGAAAGTTTACGCTGGTATTTCAAGCTAGTCCCGGTAATACGGCGAGGTAAAATTTTACCTTGCTCGTTCAAAAACTTCAACAAAAAGTCAGGATTCTTATAATCGATATACTTGATGCGGTGCTTCTTAAAACGGCAATATTTTTTGCGGTTTTCTTGGCGATTCAATGGTTCATTCTGTAGTGTCATGATGCTACCTCCTCTTTAGTTTCGTTAGTGGATTGCTGATTACTTAAATAATGTCTTCTGCGCTCATTGTACTCAACGCCGTACTTGTCGAGCCAAACCGTTAAGAAACGCAAAATGGTTTCATCGCGCTTGTACTCAATTTCGAGCTTTTCAATAAGCGAAGGCTCTGCTTTGAACTCAAATAATTGATATACCCCGGTAGTTTTGTGCTTTATAGGGTATGCTAACTTTTTCAATCCCCAATGCTCGCTGTGATATACCTCAGCGCCATTTTCCTCGAGGAAATTTCTGAATTTCTCTACGGCATCCTTTGTCTGTTGTTCAGACAAAACGGGAGTTAAAATGAATACCGTTTCGTAATGTTTTTTCATTACTCTTTTACTGTTTAAATGATGAATTATTTTTTGAGGGTGCAAATATAGTACATTGTTTTGGAGGAACGATGATTCTTCAGACTTTTTATGTGGACGTACCGTTTTGTTGCTCTTAGCCTTGCAAACTCCAAAGGTGTTTTGGACGGCATTTTTTCTGTACCTTCACTCCTGAAAAGTAAATGACTTCTTTTTTCTTTTAAAAAAATACTTCCACCGCATGAACCTGAAACTTAAAAACCCTTTGGCTGTATTCGACCTAGAAACTACAGGAATCAACATTATAAAAGACCGCATTGTAGAGATTTCCATTTTGAAGATTATGCCCGATGGCTCGCGGCAGGTGCGCACTAAACGAGTGAACCCTACGATACCCATTCCTGCGGAGGTAAGCACTATCCATGGCATTTACGACGACGACGTT
>CAYMYI010000063.1:0-23241 GCA_964394585.1 uncultured Roseobacteraceae bacterium | reverse complement strand
TCAATCCGCCAAGGAACGGCACGACCTATTCGCACCAATATCTCTCGGTTCAACCCTAGCATTGGCAGTAAAACAGGGCTATCTGCCGAAGCTTCCGCCCCATTCGTGCACTCTGGCCCGGGCGACGACTACAGCCTTCCGGTAGAAGTAACCCAAGGGGAAATGTTCTTACTTGTGGTTGATAATGTATACCCTAACGGGGAAGGGCATACGCTGAAATTTCAGTACAAGCCTATTGCCAAAACCGCACAAAAGACACCTGAAACTTCAATGGTTACGAAAGAGGATATTACCGCAAACGAAATAACTCCTATAGACTCTACAACGCTAAAGCCCACCACTGCTAAAACAACGCAGGTAATTCATCTGTACGATAAGCCCGACGTAAGCTCCGAACTAGATGAGCGTATCCGCCGAAAAGTACCCCTCGAAGGACAAATTACCGGAAAAAATGGGCAAGGAATTAATGCAGTCATTACTTGTAGAGATAAAGTAACCGGGGAGTTACTCGCCAGCGTTTCCACCGAAGATGGAACGTATAACCTCGAAATTCCTGTGATGAAAGGGGTGAAAGAATATCGACTTGAGATTTTTTCGGATGGGCATTTCTTTACCGATACGCTCTTTTCGATAAGAGAACTCCGCGCTATTGCGCAAGAAGGAATTTCTCGGCAACTGCAACCCCTCGAAGTGGGTGCTACCTTCCGCGTGAGTAATATCAATTTCTATGGCGATTCTCCGGAACCTTTGCCCGAGTCGATTTATGTATACAAAAACATCGAGCAGATTATGAAAGCCTACAAAAACATGAAAATCAAGGTTGAAGGCCATACCAACGGATGCCATAATGGGGTTTATTCGGCAACGCAACTTTCAATTGCTCGTGCTAACTCGGTGAAAAATTATTTGATAACCCAAGGAATTGCCGCTGATAGGGTAGAAATCAAAGGGTGGGGCTGTAGCAAAATGCTATACCCGTACCCACAAAACGAAAGCGAAGCTCAGCTCAATCGAAGGGTGGAAATTCAGGTACTTGACTTGTAGCTTTGCAAGAAAACCTATCGGTTTACCCTATCTTTGAGCCATAACTCAGCTATGCCATGCCCTCACAAACAGAAGAGAATTATTTAAAAGCACTTCTAACCCTCACACACGAAAATGGTGAAGTGAGCCTTTCTGAGTTAAGCAACTCATTGGGTGTAAGTACGCCTACTGCTAACAGTATGGTTAAAAAACTGCGCGATAAAGGCTTTGTACGCTACGAGAAATATAAACCGCTCACCATCACACCAAAGGGCAAAAAAGAGGCTGCTATCATTTTACGAAGACACCGACTTACAGAAATGTATCTGGTAAGCAAAATGGGCTTCGGTTGGGAAGAAGTACACGAGATTGCCGAACAGGTTGAGCACATTAAATCGCAAAAATTCTTCGATCGCATGGATGAACTGCTGGGGTATCCATCGCTTGATCCGCACGGCTCTCCCATCCCCGATAAAGAAGGGAATATGATCCTGCGCGAATATCAGAAGCTTTCGGAGGTAACCGTGGGGAAGTTAGTGCGCTTATGTGCCCTGCAAAATAGCTCTAATGAGTTTCTCACGTTTTTAAACGATAAGCAAATTGAATTGGGTACTCAAATGGAAGTACTGCATAGAGAATCGTTTGATAACAGCGCAACCGTTCGGTATAATCAGACCCAAATTATGCTGAGCTATGAGGTATGCGAACGGCTACTTGTAGAAGAAATTCCGTAGACAACCTTCTCTTCTTCTAGGCATTCACAAATCCGAGTTGCTGGAAAAGCCTTTTGAGCTCTTCAAACTCCGAGAATGTGTTACAGTGAATCTCCCGTATTTTTCCTCCTTTCAGATGGATCATATAACGCCAGGTAAACATCCGTTTCGGGCGTATTTTTTTTATATCGCTAAGTGGGATGGTGGGTTTTATCGTGCGGGTGAGCATATAGTAAATCAACATGAGTATTGCACTGCTGGTAACTCCTATTACAACGTAATCGAGCACATCGAGGGTAGCAAGGGTTTCATCTATAATACTTATGATTCCATTTAGAGCTGCCAAGAATAAAAGCCCAACGATAAGCCAATAATCGCGTTTCATGGTATCATCAATCTCTAATACTTTAGTCTCGTGGTTGAGGGTTACTTTCATGGCTATTATTGCGTTTTAATTTTACAAAAATTGATAGGGATATTCTTAATATAAAAAAAGCTGCCAACGACAGGCAGCTTTCTAGTTCTATTCAATGATTTTAAAGAGTCGGTCCCACCGGATTCGTTCAAAAATATTCAAGTCGGGATCAGGTGGAGCCACTGACCACCAGATAAGCAACCCTTTCCCCAAGATGTGGTCTTCTGGTACAAACCCCCAGATTCGAGAGTCTTGAGAATTGTGTCGGTTATCGCCCATCATGAAGTAATAATTTTGAGTAAACGTGTACTCTTCAACGGCTTGCCCATCTATTAAAAGGGTATTTCCTTCCACAACTGCATCATCTAGGTGCTCGAAAGTTGTAATGATGGTTCCATAAAGAGCTAAGTTTTCGGCATTAATCGGGATGGTTTCCCCTTCTTGCGGAATTTTTAAAGGCCCGAAGTTGTCCAAGCTCCAATTGTACTGTTTGTCCGATGGAAAAATTCGGTCTGAATCTACCCCTTTATCGTATTTTACCTCCAAAACACTTTCTACAAAGTTGAGCGACTTGAGCGATTCGGCAACCTCTTCGCTAACATGCACGCTGTACACGCCTGACTTTACTTCTCGAACTTCATTAAGGTTGATATTGTATTTTTTAAAAATCCGATCATTGATTTTCACGGCATCTTTCGTAGTAACATAGTAGTTGGTTTGCATTTGCCCAGGCTCAGGGAGTACTTCATTATTGATGTACACTTGTTTATTCTTGATTTCGAGCATATCGCCTGGAATTCCTACGCAACGCTTAATATAGTTGGTTTTTAAGTCGACAGGGTGTTCGAGTTCTGGCGGATAGTTAAAAACGACCACATCGTTATTTTTAACTTCGGAAAAACCCGGTAAACGATACTGTGGCAGTTGAATCCAATCAAGATATGAAGGTATATTTGTTCCCCAAATAGTCTGATGAGTCAGGGGGACTTGTAAAGGGGTTTTGGGGGTACGTGCCCCATAGTGAACTTTACTGACAAATAAGAAATCGCCGACCAACAACGATTTTTCCATTGAGGGCGTCGGGATGGTGAATGCTTCAATTAAAATCCAACGGATGATAGTGGCTGCCACTACAGCAAAAACTATGGCATCTATCCATTCGCGCAGCTGGCTTTTTTTCTTTTTTTCTTTCTTTTTACGCTTTAAAATACCTATTTCCATGTTCTCCCAAATATGCTTTAAAAATTATGTGTAGAAGCTAAAAATTTGTACGATCGGCTAATAAATCTCTCATCGTTAGAAAGCCTTTTTTCTGTTGAACCCACTCTGCTGCCACTACGGCTCCTAGGGCAAATCCTTTGCGGCTATGGGCTTCATGTTCAATAGAAATTGTATCGATTTCTGACTGATAGCGTATGATATGTGTCCCAGGCACATCAGGCTTGCGAAAGGCTGCAATAGGCAGCGTATTTTCAGACAGTGGGCTTTCCTGCATCAATTCCCACTGTTTGTACATCGGGTGATTGGCAATAATACCTTCGGCTAATGAAATGGCTGTGCCACTTGGAGCATCTTTCTTTTCAGTATGGTGAGTTTCTTCCACTGTTATCTGATAGGATGTTCCTTGGGTTCCCATCAGTTTTGCCATATACTCGTTGAGCATAAAAAACAAGTTCACCCCTAAGCTAAAGTTCGAGGCATAAAAAAACGTTCCTTGTTTTTCTTGGCAATATGTGCGAATTGCCTCAAAGCGGTCGGCCCAGCCGGTTGTTCCACTTACTACAGGCACTCCATGATTTAAGCAAGTAGTTACATTCTGCTCTGCAGCTTGTGGCTCTGTAAATTCAATAGCGACATCAACCTGAGAAGATTGTAACAGGGTTTGCAGGGCATCTTCAGGCGCTGCAATAATACCAGCGATGGTATGCCCGCGCTCTTTAGCAATCGTTTCAATGGCTTTCCCCATTTTTCCGTATCCAATCAGCAGTATGTTCATAGTCAGTGTTTCGGTCGTTCTAGCAAAGATAGCATTAAATCGAACTTAGTATGCAGCCTTTTAGGAAGGGCTATACACTTTCGAGGTTATTTCCAAAGCTGGTTAGTAGTGCTCATCGTATGGTTAACGTTAAAGAAAGTGCAGGAATCCCCACCGAAGGCGCTGTTTGCGTTAAGGTAGGCAGGGGTAAAATGCTGGGGCGTAGGGCAAGGGATAAGTCATCGCTCACGTCAAACTGATTGAGGTGGCCATCTACAGCGGCATCGGCTACTACGAGTCCGTATGCTAGCGCCGTAAGGATGATGTAATAATCGCGATCGCGGCGGGCACGATCGCGGCGGCGGCGGAGGTTATCTTCTGTGAAAAAGATAAACTGAAAATCGACTTGTGTTTCCTCGTTGCCATCGGTAAGGAAAAAGAGGTTATCGCGGGCTTCGATGTAACGGGTATGGTAAAAGCCCACCGTATAGCCCAAAAATCCTACACCTGCTAACGCAATCGGGACTTTCCAATACTTCCCGTTATACACCTGCCCCATCCCGGGAAAAATACCAGAAAGCAAGGCGGCTTTCGAAGGCTTACCGAGCTGCTTTTTTATCTTAAGCTGATAGTTTTTTTGGGGCTTCGCAACTTTTGAGACAGAATCGGTTAAAGTGCGCAATTCTACGCTATCAATTGTGGGTTTCTTGGTGCGCTGAAATATTCCTTTTTTAGGGGTTACTTGCTTTAGCGAGTCCGCTGAATCGGGCGTTTGCCCATGTACCCAAGTACTCAAACTTAGCAAGGCTATCAGAAACCATTTCTGTATATTTCTAGTAGTACGCATGGGCAAATCTTGCGATATTTCTGAAAATCAGCGTGAGTTGCTGCGTTAAAAAATACTTACGCATCGAGCAGTTCAAGAATGCGATTAAGGTCTTCTTCAGAGTGGAAGGGAATTTTAATTTCCCCTTTGTCTTTACCGGACGTTTGCAACTGCACCTTAGTCCCAAAAAACGACGACAAGTTATCCTGAACGCGTTTATATGCCGGATTTAACGATGACTTGCCAACAGCAGGCGTTTTTTTAGTAACATTTCCATTCAGCATATTGCGCACCATTTCTTCTACCTTCCGCACGGAAAGCCCCTCGTCGATAATGCGTTTTAGAAGGTGCAACTGATCGGTTACATCGGTTACTTTAATTAACTCTTTAGCATGCCCAATGCCTATTAGGTTGTCGCGGATGGCACTTTGAATATCTGGGGGAAGCTTCAAAATGCTTAGGTAATTGGTAACCGTAGACCGCTTTTTTCCGACGCGCTTGCCCAAATCTTCGTGTTTTAGATCGCACTCTGTAATGAGGCGCTGGTAACTTAAGGCTATTTCAATGGCGTTCAGGTCTTCCCGCTGGATGTTCTCAATGAGCGCCATTTCGCGCATTTGTTGGTCGTCTGCCGTACGAATGTAAGCTGGCACTGTTTTCAAATCAGCAATTTGCGCTGCCCGAGTACGCCGTTCGCCAGAAACTAACTGGTATTTGCCTTCGCTTAGTTTGCGAACTGTAATGGGCTGGATAATGCCATGTAACTTGATGGACTCTGCGAGTTCATTAAGAGACTCTTGCTCAAACTCCGTTCTTGGCTGGTAGGGGTTCGCTTCAATATCCGCAAGCCGGATTTCGGAAAATATTTTACTTTCTGCAAAAGCGCTGGTATCTGCATCGCTAAGCAGCGAACCAAGCCCTTTGCCTAATCCTCTTTTTTGAAGTTTTGCCATGTATCGTTTGGTTTATTTTGAAACTTTGTTCTTTTCCAGTATTTCTTGCGCCAAGTTTAAATAGCTTACGGCGCCTTTACTTTCGCCGTCGTAAGCAATGGCTGGTAAGCCAAACCCTGGCGATTCGCTCAAACGGATATTCCGTGGAATGATGGTCTCGAACACCATTTGGGCAAAGTGTTTCTTTACGTCGTCGATTACTTGATTGGAAAGACGCAAACGTACATCGTACATGGTAAGTAATATACCTTCGATAATTAAATCGGGGTTCAAACGCGACTGTATAATCTTAATAGTGCTGAGTAGCTTCCCTAGCCCTTCTAAAGCATAGTATTCGCATTGTACGGGAATTAACACAGAGTTAGCTGCTGTCAGGGCATTCACCGTGATAAGCCCTAACGATGGCGAACAATCGATGATAATAAAATCGTACTTATCTTGGATAGGCATCAAGGCGTTACGCATCCTTTCTTCCCGATCGTCGATATTAATCATTTCTACTTCAGCACCCACTAAATCTATATGAGAGGGGATTACATCTAAATAATCGTAAGCACTTTCGATAATGACATCTTGTACGGGAACATCATCTACCATACATTGGTAAATATTCTTACGTTCCTCTTTGGGGTCCATCCCAATACCTGAGGTTGCATTGGCTTGCGGATCGGCGTCTACAATCAGTGTTTTAAATTCTAAAGCCGCAAAGCTAGCAGCCAGATTTACCGTAGTGGTGGTTTTGCCCACACCGCCTTTTTGGTTAGCAATGGCTATAATTTTACCCATAATTTTCTGTTTTGAAGTCGAAATTGTACGCTTGCCGATGTGGCTTAGGCTGACAAAATAAGCAGGTTACCCCGACATTCGGTGCGTGCTTTGCATGAATTTTTGAACAAACTTGCAAAGTGTGCCTTATAGGCTTGCCGCAAAGATATTGGTTTCAGCGAAATACTGCTTTTTCTCCATTAATTCCCCGAACTCTTCTTAGTGAGCTTACCAAATACGTTTTTGAGTAAATTGGTTACTTGGTGTGCCGGGTCTTTGCGAATCTTCTTTTCTTCTTCGCCAACTTTGAAAAACACGCCGTCGAGGGCTTTCTGGGTTACATATTTGCCCAAATCGGGTTCAGTGGGGGCATCGAGGCGGAGGAACATACTCGCAGGCGATTTGCGCACCTCGTTGTAAGTGTTGATGAACTTCCGCCATAAATCGCTGGTACTTTGGTTACCCACCAATTTCTTATCAAGCGAACTTTGAATAGTTGGCTGAAACGTTACCGTAAGGCTATCGTATGTTTTGGTTTTTAAGTAATGCGTAGCAGCGGTATCGGCACTCGTCAGGATTTTTACAGCATCGGGTATAGTGATTTCTTTAATCGCTTTTAAAAAAATGGGGGCAGCAGATTTAGAAGCGTCTTCAGCAGCTCGATTCATGCTCATTATCAGGTCGTTCACTACTGGTTCTAATGTGTTTTGATAAAGCTTTTTCCCTGTCCGCGAGCGGTTGAGTTTTTCAATAAGTTGAGATGCTTCGGGCGGAAGTAAAATTTTAATAAGCGCATCTTTATAAAAGCCATCGAGCGAAGAAACCTGAGTGACTGCGCTATCGACACCTACCGAAAGGGCTTCGCGTAACGCACGCGCTACTTTGCTATCTAAGGGCCGTACTTCTGTACTGTACTGAGAAACGGCGGCAAATACAGGCAGTTCTTTGGCTTGCACGGCAACCATGCTAGTAACCATATAGAAAGATAAAATAAGACGTTTCATGAGGTAAAATCTTTAAATACTGAAAAAATTGGATTGATTAATAGCCTATACAGCAAACTACTAACTTCAAAAATGCCTCCGCACTTTTGCCGCTACATCATAGCTCCTAGCTTTCTTCTTGAGTTTAGTAAACATTATCATTCTTTACAAAAACTAAACACTTGGTAAGGTAATCATCATTTTGTAAAATAATGAATGAAGAAACCTAGTAAGGTTTCCTCGTTGTATGAACATAGTTTACTAAAAACTTCTTTCTCATGAAAAAAGGAATTTTACTTAGCCTCGCATTATTGGCTTTGGCATGCAGCCCTGAAAAGAAAGCCGAAACGAACAGTACTCCTTCAGAATCCAGAGCGGTTTCACCCCAAACGGTAACCGATACAAATGCAACACCTCCCACCATCGCAGAAGGCACTTACGAGTATGTATATCCTTACAGTGCTGGAGATACGAGCGAGAACCATTACATTGTATTGCGCAAAGTGGATAACCTATACCAAGGGCTGTACTATGGTACTTCCGACGAGTTCGACGAAGCACGCGAAGGCTATCTGCCCGGCTTTTTTGTAACGCCCATGAAAGAGTTAAACATTGAAGATGATACCATCCGATTTATGCTGGAAGTACCCAGTAGCGAAATGTTTACTCAAACTGTTGACCTCCAGTTTGAATCGTTCCGGCAAGCTTCTGAAAGTGGTTATGAGCTTTGGCCTCAAGAAATGAATCTTGCCCCGAAACGCTATGTGGGGGTTATTTCTCAAGATACGCTCTTTTTTAAAGGCGAAGCCGATTTTTTAGATAAAACCTTTGTAAAAAAGTAGTGGCCATCCATTATCGGGAATGGGGCGGTTGTTTTCTTCTCACTATCTTAATCGCTATCCCAATACTTAATAATAGTACGCCAACCGTATACAAAACTGAGCTATCTTCGGCATTGCCAAAGGCAATCAGTAATGTGAAAGCGAGCAATAGCACTGCAAAAGCAGGAATAAGCACATAGGTTAGCAGTTTACGGAGATTCATTTTAGGAAATACCTGCAAAGGGTTTGATTTCAAAAGAATGGGTAATGGCAATATCAGGGTGCAAGCTTGCTCCTACCGAACAGTATTTTTCTACGGCTAGCTGTACGGCGCGTTCTGCTTTAGGCGGTTCTACCTCACCGAATAGCAGAAAGTGAATGTGGATTTCGGTAAAGGGTTTAGGTGTTTGATCTTCTGCACGTTTTCCGTTTACTTCAATCTGAATATCGTGTAAAGTTTGCCGTTGTTTTTTGAGGATTTCTACCACATCGAAGGCGGCACATGTAGCAACGCTCGTAAGTAGCAATTGCATAGGCCGCATTCCTTGAGATTCACCGTCGATATGAACGGTGTTGCCTGCCTCGTTAGCTGCCTCAAAATGGAGATAATGGTTTACACGGTTAATGGTAATCTGCATTGTTTTTTTATGGATAAGTGAGTAATTAAGCCGTAGGTAACTGAAAAGAAATAGTAGTGCCTTTGCCTCGTTCGCTTTCGAGTTGAATGGCTGCTTGGTGAAGCGATAATAATGCTTTTGTAACTGCTAAGCCTAGCCCAAAACCTTGTTCGTTTGCCGTGCCACGCTGTTCTGATTTTCGGGCAATATTAAACGCATTGCGCTGTTTAGCATTCCCCATCCCAATGCCCGAATCTTTTACTGTAAAAGTGATTTTACCAGGCGTATTGTTTGTCAACTGCAGCACTACTTCCCCCTCTTTTGTACTAAACTTTATAGCATTCTCTACTAAGTTCTCTAGTATAATGCGTAGCATACGACGGTCAGCTTGTACCTGAAACGCAGCATCTTGCCGTAAGTTATTTTCAAACCTTAGGTCAATTCCTTTCTTTTCGGCATATGGAGCGTATTGCACTACGATGGCTTGGGCTATATCTAAAACCGAAACGGGCTCAGGTGCATACGAATAATTTTCCACAGCGAGGCAAGCCCATTCTAATAGGTTTTTAGAAGTGTTTTGCAGCGTATTTACTTGGTTGAGCAGGTGCTCGGCGAACGGCTCAATAGCTGCATGTTCTTCTTTTTTCGTTTCAGCGTGGAGCATTGAAGCGAGCGTTTGCAGGCTACTCAGTGGGCTTTTCAGCCACAATGCCACAACATTTAGCAGTCGTTTTTTTTCTTGTTGCTCGCTTGCTAGGTGCTCTTCCAAAAGGTGGTATCGGTTAAAAAAAGTATCTCCTCCTTGCAAGTGATCTTCTACAGTTTGCAGCAACTTTTGTAGTAGAGCTACATCGGTTATGTGCTTTAGGCGTTCTATAATTTCTTTTTGTAAATCGGCTGCTTGTTCCATAGGTTTCGATCCGTATAGTTAAAAAAAGGAAAAGATTTCGTACTCTAGAGAGGCTCTATCACTATTTGAATAAAGTTTTCCGACCAAACTTACTACAAATAGGACATTTTTGGGGATCATGCCCTCTTGCCGGGCAGTATTCTCTACCAAAATAAATGATTTGCAAATGAAGAGTATTCCATTTCTCCTTGGGGAAGAGTCGCTTACAGTCTTTTTCAGTTTGCTCCACGTTTTTCCCGGTAGAAAGCCCCCAACGGTAAATGAGCCGATGAATGTGGGTATCTACCGGAAATGCAGGAACGCCAAAAGCTTGCGCCATCACTACCGATGCGGTTTTGTGCCCAACTCCAGGCAAAGCTTCTAAGGCTTCGAACGACTGCGGTACCTTTCCCTCATACTTTTCCAATAAAATTTTTGATAGCTCAGAAATCGCCTTAGACTTTCGAGGGGAAAGCCCACAAGGCTTAATAATTTCTCGAATGTGCTCTACCGGCACGTTTGCCATGGCTTCGGGCGTATTTGCCATACGGAATAAATGCGGCGTTACCGTGTTGACGCGTGCATCGGTACATTGCGCAGATAGCAATACAGCAACCAAAAGTGTATAGGCATCGGTGTGGTCAAGGGGAATATCCGTAGTGGGGTAAAGCGTTTCTAAGATGTGAATAATCTCGCTAACTTTCTCCGATTTCTTCATGGATATGCAATTTATTGAACTTTATTTCGCCGTTTCCAGAGGGGCAATTCGGAAGCCAACAGCATGGATTCCCCCTAAAGTATCGAGGCGCATATACTGTTTGAGTACTAGCTGATACGCTCCTGTTTTCTCAAAACTATACGACTGCATCAGAGGAAATGTGTGATCGAACACACTCCCGGAGCCTTCGCCAAATGGTTTTCCGCTTTGGGGGTGCATCAAGTTATTTTCTTCAAGAGAAGTGCGTAGAATGCGTCCGTCGCTATCGAGGAGTTCATACTGCACATATAAGTTATAGTAAGGATATTCCAACGAATTCCGAATGTAATAATCAAGCCGATAGGGTACCGAGGTGTTTTCGATGGTAAAATCGAAACGAGCTACCGAATCTGCATACCATGCTTGATTTTCAAACGTTATATATGCCTCATATGTAGCGTCAGAAGTACAACCCCATATACCCAAAGCCCATAACAACATTAGATTAATGGCAGGATAGAATCGTTTAGTTTTTTTCTCCATCCGTATTCTTATTATTTCTCAGGTTTCTGTTCTTCGGACGGCTTCTCCGCCTATTTTGAGGAGACTTGCCTTGTTCTTTTGCCTCTGCATTTTGCTCGGTAGCACTCGATTCCTTTTTAGGTTTCTGCGTATTTTTCCCTTTAACATTTGGCGTGTTTTTGCGTTTATTCGCAGGGGTTCTCTTTTTCCTACGCGATTTACTACGTTCACTTCTGTTCGAAATACTATCCAAATCAGTCAGCATTCCTGTACTGAACTCTAACCCCGATTCGAGGTTGGTGAGGTCGAGCGTACTATCTTCTTCAATCAGGGTATCCGGAATTTCATTTTTAGCATTCAACTCCATCACTTCTTTTACTCGATCTGCACTTACAGGATGCCAAGTATTTTCCGATTCAAAGCTAAACCAAAGAAGTTTCCTGAAGATATCTACCTTTTGTAAGTGTGCCTCTCCGTTTTTGGTTTTTAAAGGTTTTTGAACTTCAGGAATATCAATTAGAGCATCGAGGTAGGTTTCTAATTCATAGTTCAAGCAGCACTTTAACCTACCACACTGCCCCGATAGCTTCGTAGGATTTAAGGATAAGTTCTGATAGCGCGCTGCAGAAGTGGGGACACTTTTAAAATCGGTAAGCCATGTAGAACAACATAACTCACGCCCACAAGAGCCAATCCCACCTAACCTTCCTGCTTCTTGACGCAGGCTAATCTGGCGCATTTCTACGCGTATTCTGAATTCGCCCGCCAATATTTTGATAAGCTCTCGGAAGTCAACCCGATCATCGGCTGAGTAATAAAATGTTGCTTTGGTGTTGTCTGCCTGATACTCTACATCAGAAAGCTTCATTTTCAGCCCTAATTCGTGTATAATTTCCCGTGTTCGGTATAAGGTAGGGGTTTCGCGGTTCCGTGCCTGTTCAAGCTTATTTTCATCGGTTTCGGTGGCTTTTCGAAAAATTTCGGGAATGGTTTCATCATCGTTTACACGCTTGCGAATCATTTGTAAACGCACAATTTCTCCTTGTAAGGAAACGCAACCAACATGGTATCCATTATCTGTACTGACTACCACCAAATCGCCGGTATATAGTTCCAAGTAATTTACATTGCGGTAAAAACCTTTGCGCCCTCCTTTAAACTTTATTTCCACCACATTAAATGCTTGCATGGAGGGTAATTCCATATTTCCGAGCCAATCGTATGCATTTAATTTATTACAACCTCCTGTGGCGCAATGCCCATTATTTTTACAACCTTTGGGGGCTACCGCTGTAGCACATCCCGTACATCCTCCACAACCCATATCAAATTATAGTTTATTCCGTTACATCTCTCTGAAATTTCTTTGAAGAACCGTAAGAAATACATAACGGTGTGATTTCACATATACTAGTTTAACTTATCGATTGATGACACTTTGTATCGCGCTGCAGATTATATTAAATCGTTTTTACGCGTTCAATCTGTATGCGCTTTCAATTCTTCATTATTCAATCAATCCAAATTTACCTGTTTTGATTGACTTTCGTATCGCTATCTCAAAGATTTTCGCAGTAGTTCCGTTGGTATCAAGGGCTTATTGAGTGTTGTTATTGCGTTAAAAAATGCAAATAGAGTATAATCCATGAATTTGAACTGTAAAACGGTTAGAGTGGATATGGAACAAACTCATTAATATCTTGCCCATATTTATATAACTCGCGAATGATGGATGAACTAATGTGCGCGTATTGAGGTGAGGTGATTAAAAATACTGTTTCTAAATCATTAAAAATGTGGCGATTCGCCTGCGCAATGCTATTTTCATATTCGAAATCAGTGGTATTTCGCAACCCTCTAAGTAAAAACTTGGCACCTACCGTTTCAGCATAAGCAGCCGTTAGCCCCTTGTAGCTTGATACCGTGATGGCATCGTTCCCTGAAAAAACTGATCGGATTTTCTCTATCATGAAATCGATGGGGAAATGCCGTTGTTTGTTGCTATTGTTCCCAATACAAATATTGATTTCGTCAAAGAGCTGGCTTCCCCGCAGTACAACATCTTCGTGCCCTTTCGTAAAAGGATCAAAAGAACCAGGAAATAGCGCTATTCGTTTCATGCCTTGATAAGGTCAAACGTGCTAAAAATATCAAACTCTAATTGTTCGGGAATAGCATCAAAATCAGAAGCAAACCTCAGATGCATAGGGCGTTTCCCCAAGCTGATTTGTTTCACATATTCGCGAAGAAGCTGATAGCGCTCATCGGTTTCATCGAGGTTTCCCCAGCAAACTAATTCTGCTGATTTAGGAGAAATGCCTACTTCACTCATCACGAATAAACAGTAATAGAGCACATCGGTCGCTGCATGGCACTCAAAACTATTAAGTAGGCGCAATTTCTGTTGGTTTACTACCGCAAATGTAGCTCTGTTATTTTCTAATAGACCAAATACTCGCCCTTCGTTCACGGAAGTAGCTAAAGAAAGTACACCTTTCAAAAAACCTGCATTTGCGTGCAAATAATGGACAGTATTGTACTGTTTTTCAGCCCAGGTTTTGAGAGAGTTTGGTACTGCAAAAAGAACTGCCGTTTGTAGAGATGGATAAACATACTGATGAATGGCTTCTTGTGCAGGGGTATATTCACAGTTCAAACGAAAATACTCTACGGAATCTTCCCCTAACAACAAGTGGGGTACTAACGTGCACTTCCGGTCGGCGATTGAGATACACACTTTGCCCCAATCGGCTTTTGAGAGAATGGCATGTCTTCGCACGATGTGCTGAAGTTCTGCAAAAGGGAATGCCACTTTTCCCTGAGCACCTACTTGGTACATCTCGAAAAAGTGGCATTCATTATCCTGTGCATCCAACGCACAGAAACTTACGCTGTTTAGCCCTATTTTAATGCAAAGAATGTATTGATAAAGCGCATCTTCGTTAAACGAATCTGCTTTTAAGGTACGTAGGGCTGTATTGTTGTATGTAATGCTCAATGTTTATTCCCAATTACCCGCGGTAGTTACCTCTGTTTGCGAGCCAAAACGCAGATACCATCGCTTAGGACTCGCGTTTTCGTCGTTACGAGTTTTGTCTACCGGATGTTTATCAACAACTTCAATCACATCGATGATAACCCCACCTTTTTCAATTTCGCCGGCAAAAATTTCAAACTTCTCGCCATCTGTTCCGGGGATAAACATAATGCTATCAGGGTTAAAGTTGGGATATTCTTCAACGGGGAACAAGTATTTGTTCACCATAATTTGATCTAATGTATCAACTTCAATCCGAATACTATCAATTCTTTGGAAATACAGGGGATCGCTTTTATCGCGTTCATTCCATGGTATAATTATCTCACTTTTTTCTACAATATAGAAAGTGTCATTTTTGATGAAGTTTACGAGCGAATCCCAATTTGCAGTATAATTTCCATAAGTAGAGAGGTATAACTTTTCTGCTTTGCGAATGCGCTTGAGCTGTTCGATTACCTGAGCTTCCGATTTTGCTATGGCAGCAGCTAGGTCAATTTCATATTTAATTCCTCCGATGAGTAAGTAAGCAAGGTATACAATTACCGGAATCATTAAGAGTGAGAAAATCCGTGTCTTAGTCATGTTTTTTGCACTTTAAGCAATTATAAAATTTTTAAGAGCGAATATAACAAATCCAAGAAATTGGCAAAGTCAAATAACTTCACCGAAATGTAGTAAGTATTGCAGTAAAAGTAATTAATTATTCAAGAAATCATCAAACTAAAGACAATCTACAATAAGGTTCTTTTCAAAATTGCCGAATAAAGCACCGAAAATCAAGTACTTGCTAACGTGTGTGTTTCCTTTTCTTTACAGGGCGGTCTTTCCAGGTTATCCTTAAGCTGTATATTGTATGTAATGCTAAAATGCTTGAGAAGGTTAACAAATATATAGGGAACGTAAAGAGAGAATGCGTTGCAAAACGTAGTTTATATTGCTTTGTGATGTGCATTTCCCAAAAGAGGAAGCCCACCCAAGCAACGATACCCCCAAACACAGCATACTGCATGTGAAGAAAAAAAAACACCCACCAACCTAATATCGCCATCAAAAAAATTATAATCATGGCCCTCACCCAAAAGGTGCCTTGCCATGCTCCTAGCAACCATCGTTTGCGCTGATGTAAAAGTGCATGCCATGTTTTTTCCGGGTGTGTGTATGCAATGGATTTGGGAGTTCGTAATCCACGAAAAGTCCATCCTGCCGCTACAATGGCAGTGCCTATCGCATAATCTTCTGTAAGAGAGGCTCCCACTATATGAAAGCTACCAACCCCTTCGTACGCTTCTTTGCGTAGCAGCATATTGTTCCCCGGAACCGTAAGGAAAAACCCTAAATCGCTAAGTTTGGAAACAGTCCATAGCATACAGAACCATTCAACGCTCTGCCATTGCCACAACATAGGTGCTGAACTTGGCACCTTAGGAATCGTGATACCACTTACCATCCCTATTTTGGGTGATAACATGGCTGCCTCCACCAATTGTTTTGCCCAGCTTGGAGGCACTACTACATCGGCATCAGTAAATAGCAGGAAAGTTCCTTGAGCTTTACATGCCAACTGCACTAGTACATTTGCCTTTCCATTAAGGAGTGTTTCGGTGTGGGCTATTGAATAGAAATGAACAAACGGATATTGATTCCTAAAACGGTGTACAATTTCAGCTGTTCCATCGGTAGAAGCATCGTCGCCAATGATGATTTCATAGCGTGTAGCAGGATAATCCAGCGTACACAAAGCCTGAAGACATGCAGCAATGTGTAAGGCTTCGTTGCGAGCTGCCACGAGAATGCTAATAAGTGGATAAGTGCTTTTCAAAACCAGTTCTGTTTCTAAATTTGCACAAATTTATAGCTTAAAGCTCAGCCCAAAACAAGCAATGAGCAAAACTCCCTTAGCGTATGCTTTGCAACTCATTACAAATACATGTGCGGACTTTAAGCTTTTGTGTAGCATAGTAGACCGATTACGCGTAGATGTATTCAGAAATAACGCTTAAACAGTTTTGTAAAGATGTATTTCTGGCAATGGATTGCCCGGAAGAAGATGCTCACCTTGCAGCCAATGTGCTCATAAGTGCCGATTTGCGAGGCATCGACTCGCATGGCGTGGCTCGCCTCGAAGGATATGTACGTTTGTGGGAAAGCAAACGGGTAAACTCGCGCCCTCGTATTACCACCCTGCATGAAACGCCTTCAACGCTTACCCTCGATGGTGATGCCGGATTAGGACTCGTAGTAGGTCCTGAGGCGATGCAACGCGCCATCAAAAAAGCAAAAAATGTAGGAAGTGGCTGGGTAGCCGTACAAAACTCAAACCATTTCGGCATCGCCGGTTTTCATGCCATGTGTGCCCTAGAGCACGATATGATTGGCATCGCTATGACCAATGCCTCCCCTTTAGTTGCTCCTACTTTTGCCAAAGAGCGCCTATTGGGTACCAACCCCATTGCTGTTGCAATTCCGGCGGGGAAAGAGCCACCATTTGTTGCTGATTTCGCCACTACTACCGCTGCCAATGGTAAGTTGGAAATTTTGCAGCGAAAAGGAGAACAAGCCCCCATAGGTTGGGTACAAGACCAAATGGGGAATAGCTCACAAAACCCCGACGAACTCAAACAAGGAGGTGCTTTGTTGCCCCTCGGAAGCGATTATCCGCATGGCAGCCATAAAGGCTACTGTTTGGGCGCCATTGTCGATATTTTCTCAGCCATATTTTCCGGAGCAAACTATGGACCTTGGGCGCCTCCTTTTGTCAGCTTCTTACCACTTGCCGAAAACCCTGTAGGAAAAGGCTTAGGGCACTTCTTTGGCGTATTTAGCATCGATGCCTTTCGGCCTAAAGAAGAGTTTTTGCAACATATGGATCAGTGGATCCAACGCTTTAGAGAAGCAACCCCTATCGACACTTCCCAGCCTGTAAAAATCCCCGGCGATCCCGAACGCATACTTGCCGAAAAACGAAGTAAAGAAGGCATCCCTCTGCTCGAACCTGTCGTTGAAAGTTTAGAAAGAGTAGCAAAAAAGTTCAATTTAGACCTAAATCTTTAGAGGGTTTATCGCTTTTTTCAGAAAAATAGTGTTTATTCGCAAAACCTAACGCGAATTATGGTTCGCACACTTTTTTAATAGATAATTATTTTAGAAATACTCTATCATCATACTGATAACATCTAGTACACTTCTACAACAAAAATGAGTATTCAGACGCATGTGCGTACATAAATAATCCATATCAATAAAGAAAATTCCTGATTATGCTTTACAAAGTAAAGTTGAAAAACGCAGACCAACATGTAATCATCTCCGATGATGCCTATGAGTTTATTGCCAATAACGATTATTACAAGGCAATTGAGTTTTTAGAAAACCTGCGATTACACTCTAGCGGTTACGTATTTTTCCAAAGAAATTACCCAATGAAAGACGGGAGCTATAAAAATGTAACAATTTATCTGCATAAGCTCATTGCTGAAAAATACGTAGAAAAACCCCCTGCCGATAAACGTTTATTTGTACGTATTAAAAATGGAAATCCCCTCGATTGTCGGGTAAAAAATCTTGAGTGGACTACCATGTCAGAGTTGCGCCGTAACCAGAAAAAACACAACAATAAAACCGGGTATCGTGGCGTGGTTCAAGTGAGTAAAAATACGTATCGTGCAGTTCTTTATACAGATAAAGAACGTTACGATTTAGGCTTATTCAAATCGGCTGAAGAAGCCGCGCAAGCCTATAACGAAAAATCGAAAGAGCTTTTTGGAAAAACCAAAAGTCTCAACCGAGTAGAAACCGTAGACGCTGAGCAATAAAAGCCTTGTAACAATGTACAGTGTGCTATTTTTTTTATTGCACACTGTACATTCGTAAGCTATTAGTCTATCGGCTAGATTATATTATTACGATTTATGGTAAGTGCAGAAAATCTTGAAGACTAGCTTCAGCGAAATTATCGCTTTTCAGCACACTCCTTTTCGCTAAGAAACAGATTATTAACTTCTTAGCATGCGCAACTTTTGTTTCTTCTATCTGAAAACGAATGTTTTTCACGTTTCGCTTACCTTAATATGCTTGCCGTTGCCTGTATAACTTTTTGAAACACCACATAATACTTTAGTAGAACATTTCTTAGCGAACAGGTCTATTGAATTTTGCGCCTATATAAAATGGCAAATATCCTCTTCCAAAATTTTAATTCTTTCTGAAAATATCTAATTTGAAATGAGTTAAACTCAGCAACTGTACAAACAGGAGCGTATGTTTCATATTAACTACCTAAAAGCATGTTTTCAGAAAAAGACCAAACGCAAATGCAGCAAAGAGGTTCTGCCGAATCGGTAGTACTATCACAAATTGAAAATTTTAAACAAGGATTTCCCTTCATCCAGTTAGTGCGCCCTGCTACCATTGGCGATGGAATCTTAAAACTTGATACAAGCACAGCGGCTCATTTTGCAGCTAAATACGAGCAACTCCTCCCCAAAAAACGGGTGGTTAAATTTGTGCCTGCCTCCGGAGCGGCTAGCCGAATGTTCAAAGCATTATTTGGGTTTATGGATAGTTTCGATGGTTCCAAAAAAGCTATTGAAGAATTTGAAACAGCCGAAAAACTAAAACCTTTACGCGATTTCTTTACCCGCATCGCCGATTTTGCGTTTTACCCTGCTTTGCAACAAGCCGCCCAAGCCGACGGCTACAGTTTAGAAGAAGGCATTGCGCATAAAGAGTATGGGAAAGTGCTCGCTTACCTGCTCACCGATAAAGGGCTAAACTACGGTAGCTTACCCAAAGGATTGCTCGATTTTCATGCCTATGAGAATGGTACAGTGCGCACTCCCGTAGAGGAACATATGGTAGAAGGCGCCGCCTACGGCAAAGATGCTGAGGGAAATGTAAATTTACATTTCACGGTTTCTCCAGAGCACGATGCCCTGTTTGCCGAAAAAGTGCGAAGCACCGTCCCCACCTACGAACAAACCTATGGCGTGCAATACAACATTTCATTTTCTAATCAGAAAGCAGCCACCGATACGATAGCCGTTGATATGGACAACCAACCGTTCCGCAACCCCGATGGCTCGCTGCTCTTCCGTCCTGCTGGGCATGGTGCATTAATCGAAAACCTCAACGAAATTGAAGCCGATTTAATCTTTATTAAAAATATTGATAATGTAGTGCCAGACCGCCTGAAAGAAGAAACCTACCATTATAAAAAAGCGTTAGCCGGCGTACTATTAGAATGCCAAGAAAAAGCTTTTGAGTATGCTCAAATCGTATCGGTAGCGTCCGCAGAACTCCTTGAAGAAATCCTAACTTTCGTAAAAAGATACCTTGGGGTTGGCATTCCTGAAAACTTCGATACCCTCGATGAAGCAGAACGCAAATCATGGCTTATCGACCGCCTAAACCGCCCTATGCGTGTTTGCGGTATGGTAAAAAACGAAGGTGAACCAGGCGGAGGCCCTTTTTGGGCACAGAATAGCGATGGTACCGTATCGCTCCAAATTGTAGAAAGTGCACAAATTGATATGGTGCAATCGGACCAAGCCGACATCGTACAGAAAGCCACGCATTTTAACCCTGTAGATTTGGTGTGTGCAGTACGCGATGCCAAAGGTGCTAAATACGACCTGTTACAATATCGCGACCCAAAAACAGGGTTCATTACCCAAAAATCGAAAGATGGTAAAGAACTGAAAGCTCAAGAACTCCCAGGCTTATGGAACGGAGCTATGGCGTATTGGAATACAATCTTCGTAGAAGTGCTCATTATTACGTTTAACCCTGTAAAAACTGTCAACGATTTACTTCGTGAACAACATCAGAAATAAATGTATGTGGGGCATTTTCAGTATTGCCCCACCATTTTCTTTCCCTTAAAAGTAACTTTTATAAAAAAAATAGGTATGTACTCTTAAACCCCTGGCACTATTTTGTTTCTTACAGTGCAAGGATTATTTACCAATACATACCTTTTTTATGCCATACACTACAGAAGACCCTCGCCCTAAAGCGTATAAAGAATGGGTAAAACGATTTCGGAAAGTTGAACCCGTGATATTGGGCAATCCTGATGCCGAGTCAACTTTCACTTCTGCTAGCAATGCTCGCCTGAGTGGTGCCGGTATTGATGCCGGTCTCGAACCCTACAATGGCGAATGGGGCGAACCCCAGATAGCCCATTTACTTCGCCGCACCTTATTTGGGCTTCGGAAAGAAGAACTCAATCAGTTTAAGCAGCTATCGAGGCAGGCGGCAGTTACAGCTATTTTGCAAACCTCGCCCAAACCTGCTCCTCCCGTAAACAATTACAACAATAATGCAGAAGGGATTATAGACCCCCACGTCCCCTTGCGCGAAACTTGGATAGAAGCGCCTTACGCCAACGAAATTGAAGGCGCTCGCATTCAATCGTTAAAAGGGTGGGTTATTCAAAATTTCTTACAGCAAGAAACCACCATACACCAAAAAATGGTGCTCTTTTGGCACAATCTGCTTGTAACCGAAATGTGGGGAGTGTTTGTAAGCAAAGCAAGCTATCAATATTTTGAAATGCTGCATACTTATGCACTAGGGAATTATAAGGAGATGATTAAGGCGCTCACGCTCGATCCTGCAATGCTGCTATATTTGAATGGTACACGCAACCGCAAGGATGCCCCCGATGAAAACTATGCCCGCGAACTTCAGGAGTTATTCTGTGTGGGGAAAGGGCCCGATTCGAAATACACCGAAGCTGATGTACGTGCAGCTGCCAAAATTTTAACAGGATGGGTTATCAACTGGGAGCAAGATGTAATGAAAGAAGGGCGAGTAGGCACGTACTTTTGGAGTGTAATCCACGACGAAAGCGACAAACAATTTTCGGAATTTTATGGCAACCGAATCATTAAAGGGCGCAGTGGCGAAGCCGGTAAAGAAGAACTCGACGAACTCCTCGATATGATTTTTGACAACGAAGAAACCGCCCGCTACATCTGCCGAAGACTATATAACTTCTTTGTATATGCTGAAATTGATGCTACTGCTGAGGAAAAAGTAATACGCCCTTTGGCACAAATTTTCCGCTCGAACAACTACGAGATTAAGCCAGTGTTGGAAGCGCTATTTCATAGCAGCCATTTCTTCCATGCGCTGAACTACGGAGCGCAGATTAAAAATCCTGCCGATTTATTATTAGGAGCCTGGCGTACATTCGGCATGCCCACTCAAATGGATACGTTGTATCTGACACGCCAAATGGAACTCTCCATGTTGTGGCAAATGGCAAATATGGGCATGGAGTTAGGCGACCCGCCAAGTGTAGCCGGTTGGAGTGCGTATTACCAAGCACCTCAATACGACCGTTCTTGGATAACTACAGATACCATTACCAGAAGAGCTGCCTTTACCGACTCCTTACTCTTTTGGGGGTTCTGGGTAAATCAGCAAAAGCAACTGAACCTCGACTTCCTCGCCTTTTTGCGAACACTCAATCACCCCGAAGATCCCAACCTAATGTTGCAAGAAGTCAGCACGCTTTTATTTGGGTATCCGCTTGGCGAAGAAACCCTTCAAAACTTAAAAGCCATCTTACTTTCCGGGCAACAAACCGATGCGTACTGGACACAGGCATGGAACCAATACAACGAAGATCCCTCGAACAACGAGTACCGACTTACGGTCGAAAACAGGCTCAAATCCACCTTCCAAAACTTAATGCAACTCGCTGAAAACCAACTTATCTAATTTGTTTATCTGTGCTGTAGCACTCAAAAATATAGCTCTATGAAACGAAGAAGTTTCCTCCGTCATCTAACCCATTCTGTAGCCGTACCAGGCTTTCTAACAGCAGTAGGGCTTCCCCTGCAAGCAAAAGCTCAGTTTGCTAAACTCCTAAAAGCCGCGCACGAATCGGGTAAAACGCTGGTAATTATTTACCTAGAAGGTGGCAACGATGGTTTGAACACCGTAGTCCCCCTAAGCGAACTTTCCGCCTTAAACCAAGTGCGGCCGCACGTCATTTTACCGGATAACAAACTCCTCCCTTTACAAAATACCAACCTTGCCTTGCACCCTTCCCTCCCTAATTTTCGTTCACTTTTTAACGAAGGGCGACTTCGCATCATCCAAAACGTTGGCTACCCGGAGCAAAACTTTTCGCATTTCCGTTCTACCGATATTTGGATGAGTGCTTCCGATGCACACGAAATCGTAAACTCCGGTTGGACCGGCCGATTCTTAAACCAAGAATACCCCGAATACCCCATTGGTTTTCCTAACGATGAAGTCCCCCACCCGCTAGCTGTCGAAATTGGGCATGGGGCTTCGTTGCTGTTCCAAGGGCCTACTGCTTCCATGAGTATGGTGATTAACAACCCCGACGATTTTTATCGTTTGCTCGAAAAAGAACAGCCCGACGCTCCCGATACCCTAGCCGGAGAGAAACTCCGTTTCATTCGGCTCATTGCCGAACAATCGCAAGCATATGGCGAAGTGGTAACCGAAGCCGCTAAAAAAGTAACCTCCCAACGCCAATACCCAGAAACTCGTTTAGCACAACAGTTGCGCATTGTAGCACGTTTGATTGCCGGAGGGCTACAAACCCCGTTGTATTTGGTGCGGTTAGGTGGGTTTGATACGCACGATGCCCAAGTGGAAAACAACGACCATACCACCGGCGAACATGCCGAATTGCTTAAAACGCTTGACGACGCCGTAATGGCATTTATGCAAGACCTTGCGTTTTTACAGAAAGATGATCAGGTAGTTGGGATGACCTTCTCTGAGTTCGGAAGGCGCATTGTATCGAACGCTAGTTTAGGTACCGACCATGGCTCGGCAGCCCCCATGTTTTTCTTTGGTAATGCTGTGCTCGGTGGTGTAGAGGGCAGCACTCCTAGTATTTCGCCGCAGACTACCTACGCCGATAACCTGCCGATGGAGTTCGACTTTCGGCAAGTATATGGCTCGGTACTCGAACAATGGTTTGGTAAAAGTAACTCCGACCGAAGCAGTGTAAT
>CAYMYI010000062.1:0-24221 GCA_964394585.1 uncultured Roseobacteraceae bacterium | reverse complement strand
AGGCACACTAGAGTTTAGCGGTACCGGAATCGACTACTCCTTCAGTGCCGACTCGCGCATGTCGAACGTTTATAACCTTGAATTTACCGGAAGTGGTACACGCAGTTTTGGTTTACAAGATATTACCATTCATGGTCGCTTAGTGATTGGCGATGGTAATACGGTAACCGTAGAGCAAGATGAAACCACTATCCGATTAAGAGGGAATTTGATTAAAAACAACAATCTGGATATCCTAACGGTGAACCCAGAAGACTACCCCAGCTCTGCCATCATTTTCGAAGGCACTACAAATCAAGCCGTTTCCGGTACGTTCACCGGCATTGGAAGCCTGTACAATATGGAGGTAAACAACGGAGCAGGCATCACCATTGGTGGAGGTTATGTAGATGTCGACGAGCAAATCCGCATGACTACCGGCATCATTTCGGTAAGCGGGCACGAGTTGAGTACTACCCCGCCTAATGAAAAAACAACTTTTGAAAACCCTCCTAATGCATTACGCCTAAATCTTTTCGCGGAAATCAATGCAGGCTTACCCGGGCAAACCGATGTAACCAACTTCAACAATTCAAAATACATCGACGGCCCATTCTGTAGGGAAATTTTGCCAGGGACTGGAGAGTACCTGATGCCTCTAGGCGATAGCGATCCACCCATCTATGGCAATACCTACGGCCCTATGGCGATTATGAACCCAACCGGGGGAACACGTTACTGGTGTGCTCAGTACTATATCGAAGAGCCTATCAATCCGTTTTTAATTTGCGCTGCCTCGCCCAATATTGTCAAAACAAGTACCATCGAGCATTGGTGGGTAGAAGACCAGCCCACAGGAGGTACTACCCAAATGAAATTATACTGGGGGCCACATTCGAATGTGGAAAGCCAAATCAACAATTTGCGTATTGTGTACTACGACGACCCCGCCGTAACTACCGACGAGTGGTGCGACATCGGCATTACGGAAGGCCCTATTGGGAACCCTACCGGTACGGGATATGCGGTGAGTGGACCGTTAACGTTTTCCGACCATTTTGTTACATGGGCTACCATCGACTTTGAGAATACACCGCTCCCTGTAGAGCTTCTAACGTTCGAAGGCGAGCAGCGTGGTGAGCAAATTGCCTTACAGTGGGTAACCGCTAGCGAAATTGGGCATAGTCATTTTATTCTTGAGAAATCCGCAGATGGCAAAACGTTTTCTCCCATAGGGGAAATCCCAAGCCAACTCCATGATCTCGACATACAGAATTACTTACATTTCGATGAAAACCCTTTTGTTGGGGTCAATTACTATCGCCTACGACAAGTAGATACAGACAGCACCTATACCTACTCAAAAGTAATTGCCATTCAGTTTGAAATAGATCAACTACCGATTGAAGTTGAGCAATCGGTATTGGTGTATCCGAACCCAACGAATCACGCTGCGGTTCATGTATATTTAAAAGGATTTCACACGCACCCAGAAGCTGAAATTACCCTGATGGATATGACCGGTCGCGTGCTCAAACAACAACGCGTGATTACTGCCGAACGCTTAGCACTCGATGCCCCCTTTGTCTTGCCAGAATACCTGCCAAAAGGCATGTATATTCTTCGAGTACAACAGCAACATGTACTGGTAAATAAAAGAGTGATTATCGAGTAATACCGAAAATACCTTCGCCTGAAGCTGTCCTTAAAGTGGAAACCTCAACAGAGGATTTTACCTTAAGGACAGTTTTTTTATGAGAACGCGCCTAAGGTTGTATCTACGTATCATTTTTCCCTAAATTCACATTCCACTTTAGCATTAAAACTATGGCAAACAAACACATTGTGATTTTACCAGGGGATGGCATTGGTAGGGAAGTAACCGCAATCAGCCGGTTAGTAATGGAAGCCATTGGCGAAAAATTCAGGCATACGTTTCAGTTTGAAGAAGGGCTGATTGGGCATGCTGCTATTGAAGCTACTGGAACTCCCCTACCCGATGAAACCCTTGAAAAATGCCGCCAAGCCGATGCGATTTTGCTCGGAGCAGTTGGCGACCCTCGGTACGATAACGACCCTTCCTTATCAGTACGCCCCGAACAAGGGCTGCTCAAAATTCGGAAAGAATTAGGCTTGTATGCCAATATTCGTCCCATTAAACTATTTGATCAACTTATCCATGCATCGAGTTTAAAAGAAGAAGTACTCCAAGGATCTGATATTTTATTTTTCCGAGAACTTACGAGCGGCATCTATTTTGGAACCCCACGCGAACGGCAAGACGATGGAAATGCAGCGATTGATACCATGCGCTACACCAAAATGGAAGTAGAGCGCATCGCTCGTCAAGCGTTTGACGCGGCGCTCATGCGCCGTAAAAAAGTTTGTTCTGTAGACAAAGCTAACGTGTTAGAAAGCTCGCGATTGTGGCGCGAAGTAGTGCAAAGCCTTGCCCCTCAATACCCCGAAGTAGAAGTTACGCACATGTTTGTCGACAATGCCTCTATGCAGCTAATTCGCGATCCTCGCCAGTTCGACGTCATCTTAACCGGTAATATGTTTGGTGATATTCTCACCGATGAAGCTTCCCAAATTGCCGGTTCTATGGGCATGCTCCCGTCGGCTTCTGTGGGAAATACCGTTGGGCTTTACGAGCCCATCCATGGTTCTGCCCCCGACATCGCCGGAAAAGGGATTGCCAACCCTATGGCATCGGTACTATCCGTAGCGTTGATGATGGAGCTAGCATTTGGGTTTAAAGCAGAAGGCGAAGCCATCACCAAAGCTGTAGAACAGCTGCTTGCCAAAGGCTACCGAACGATAGATTTAAAAGAGCCGACTACACCTGCCGAAAAAGTGATTGGCACGGCAAAAACCGGAGAGTTGTTGGTGCGCTTTCTTCAATAAAGATACACTGCCATAGCTTCTTGGTTTTGCAAATCGACCTCGATATGTTGGCTGACCGTAGTGGAAAGTTCATAGCCTACGAAATCGGGCGAAACAGGGAACGAACGATGCCCCCGATTGACCAATACGGCAACTTGAAGCTTATGCAAATGTATTTTTAAAAACGGTTTGAGGCTGTGCACCAAAGTTTTACCAGTATTGAGTACGTCATCGACAATTACTACCGTTTTTTCCGATAATTCTGCTTCGGAGAGGCTAAGGATAACCTCCGACTGAAGCGTAGCGCTTTTATCGAGGGTAATACTCCCAACCATACACGATAAAGGAGAAACTTCGCGCACTTGAGCGGCAATAAGGTTTGCAAGGGTAAAGCCTGTATCTTTAATACCGGCAATTACAATTTCTTTCTCAGCGAAATTGTGCTCATAAATTTCAAATGCAATGCGCCG
This sequence comes from uncultured Roseobacteraceae bacterium, assembly GCA_964394585.1. Taxonomy (GTDB): domain Bacteria; phylum Bacteroidota; class Bacteroidia; order Cytophagales; family Flammeovirgaceae; genus CAYUJH01. Next base: position 20,886 of record CAYMYI010000062.1, on the reverse strand, counting down.
AATCTTCCGCTTAATCGCTACATGGTCTAATATGATGGGCTTTTCTTGAGGCTGCATAAGTCATCAGATTACAAAACAAGCAACAAGTCGATGGTTCGTTTATCGAGATTAGTTGAGGCTATTGTCACCCGTACATGGTCTCCTAACGTATAGGTAATACCGGAGCGTCTGCCCACAATTTGTAAATTTTCCTCATCAAAATAATAATAATCGCCCGGGATTGTCGCCAAACGAATCATACCCTCGCAGCGGGTTTCTTCAATTTCTACATACATTCCCCACTCGGTAGTACCCGACACAAACCCATCCATTTCGTCGCCCAGATACTTTTGCATAAACTCTACCTGTTTGTAGCGTATCGAAGCACGTTCTGCCTCCACTGCACGGCGCTCCATTTCTGAAGAATGCTTGCATTTATCTTCAAATTCGGCGCGCTCGGGGCTACTTCCTCCGTCGAGGTAGTGTTGCAATAACCGGTGAGCCATCATATCGGGATATCTGCGAATTGGCGAAGTAAAATGCGTATAATGCGCAAAGGCTAAGCCATAGTGCCCCAAAGGCTCGGTAGTGTATTTTGCCTTTGCCATCGTCCGTATCGCCTGGCTCTCTAGTAAATTCTGCTCAGGCTTGCCCTCCACTGCAGCGTTTAGGGCATTCAGCGAAGCCGCTACTTGGCTAGGATTAGTGGAGACCTCGTAGCCTAGCCGTTTAGCAAATTGGGCAAAGGTTTCCAGTTTGGCGGGGTCGGGCGTATCGTGCGTACGGTACACCATGGTAGGCGGTGGGGTTTCTTTATTTTTTCGTTGGTTGTATACAAAAGTGGCGACTTCGCGGTTCGCCAATAACATAAACTCTTCAATTAATTTATGAGCTTCTTTACGCACTTTCGGCTTCATGCCTAAAGGCGTACCATCTTCTTCTAAATCAAAATAGAATTCTACGGATTCAAACGAAATTGCTCCATTTTGGAACCGCTGCTCTTGTAGCTTCAAAGCTAACCGGTTTAACTCATTGATTTCTGTGGCAAAATCTCCTTGCTGGGTTTCAATAGCTTCTTGGGCTTCTTCATAGGTAAACCGGCGATCTGAATGAATGATTGTTCTGCCGAACCACTTTTTATGGACATGCGCCGAGTCGTCTAACTCAAAGATGGCAGAAAAGCACAATTTATCTTCGTGTGGCCGAAGCGAACACAAATTATTGGACAGTTTTTCGGGTAGCATCGGCACCGTACGATCCACTAAATAAACGGAAGTTGCCCGCGCAAAAGCTTCCTCTTCAAGAATAGTATTGGGCTTTACGTAATGCGTTACATCGGCGATGTGTATCCCAATTTCCCAGTATCCATTCTCCATTTTCCGAATCGATAGTGCATCGTCGAAATCTTTAGCCGTTTCAGGGTCAATCGTGAAGGTGGTAATCTCGCGCATATCGCGGCGTGCTGCAATTTCTTTTTCAGAAATCCGGTCGGGGATTGCATTCGCTGCTTTTTCTACTTCTTCGGGAAACTCAAAAGGAAGTCCATACTCAAACATGATTGCATGAATTTCCGCATCGTGTTCACCTGCCTTTCCTAATACCTTCACTACTTTACCTTCCGGGCTACCATTGTGGGTCGACCAATCGTCTACTTCTACAATTACGCGGTCGCCATGCGAAGCTCCAAGTGTATCGGCTTTACCAATAAAAATATCTGTGTAAATTTTTCGGTTATTCGGAACAAAAAATGCGTACCGTGTAGAAAGCTCGATACGCCCCACCATTTGCTGGTTTTTTCGTTCCAAAATGCGCTTTACCTCCGCTTCTTGTCGCTTTTTTTTCTCGCTTTCATATACCGAAAACTCTACAACATCGCCATGGATAGCACCTTTCAGGTTTTGAGTACTCACCCACACGTCGTCTTCCAGCTCATCAGAACTAATGTACCCGAAATTAGGGTTTACGTGATCCACCGTTCCGGTAAGGAATGTGAGCGTTTTCATCGATTGGTAATATTTCGTAGAAATTTGCCGGATGATTCCTTGCCCCGCCAAAGCTTCTAAAATCAATTTCAAATCGCGCTTAGGGATACTCCCCGAAATTTTGAGATAATTGGCAATTTGGTTCACCGAGTAGCGCTGCTGCGGTTTATTATCTAAAAATTGAATGACTCCATTGGGCGTAATCAGCCCCTTGCCATGCGCATTATTCTTTTCTTTATGTGTGTGTTTTTTCTTAGGATGTTTTTTCATGTTATTAATTTTAAAAAGTAAGCGAGTAGATGCCTAAATAGACTATCGCTTTTTCGTTTTTTTCTTCTTTTTTGTTTTTGACGGAGGAGTATTTCCCTTCAGATGTTCGAGCCTGTTTTTGCGAAACTGATACCACAAGAAAAACAACCCCGATCCCATGAACAGCCAATAGCTTTCGAAAAAACCGTATAACAACGATTGATGAATGCCTATAATCAGCATTACCACACTAAGAGCTACGAGAACGGTATTTAAATTCATGGGGTTTAGTTACGGTCTAAGGCTACAGAGCCGGTTACTTCATTCAAGGTATATTCGCTAAAATCTTGGTTGGCACGCATGCCCTTTCCTTCGATGATTTGATACTCATCGGTAATTTTCACCGGGCGATCCGTATGAATTTGTTGCGCTTTCCGATCCCAATTCAACTCATCGGTTTCTAACGTTTGCTTTTTTTCAAGGTTTACGACTACCACATTGCCCATTACTTTGTAAACATCTTCTTCGTAATTATAAAACCCGCTGTCGGCTACTAAGGTAGTCATTACGGCTTGTTCAGGGTTATAGCGTTCCAACTCTATCCCATTGGGGAACCGCTCGTTGCCATTTTCATATCGAAGCTGTAAAGGAGCATCAATTTTCATCACTTTTTTGGTTTCCTCGGTGTATAGCGTAGAAATATCCTGAAATGTATACATGGGTTGTTCGTTATTCAGAATTTTTTCTGCGTCTTCAAAATTGGCTACTTCTACTTTTTCAGTACAAGAGGCAAGCAATCCACTGCTCAGCAGCGCTGCTACCAGAACGTTTTTAACTCGCATAATTAAACTTATTTTAAATGCTGAAGTAAAAAAGAAAGCGTTTATCGCCCTAAAAATCGGCGGAATAAACGCTTTCTTCTCACAAATAACAATCTGTTTTTAAAGAATTAATCTATTTTCAGGAAAAACAGATTCTTTTAAAAATTATTCAGATGGACGCTTGCGCAATGTAGTAGAACCGCCAATCCAACAGCCTATTTCGATGGCATCTCCTTCCTGCATACCGAGTGAGAAAATATCAGTAATAGAAGGGAACTGCGCTTTTGCCCGCGACATACCACCTGCATCGCCTGCTTTCGCATACATATCGTAAGCTGCTAGGTAACATGCTCTCGATTTCACAGGGTTTGCATCGAAGCAATCTTTCCCACTCGACATGTATAAGTTACCAATCATCGAATAGGCTTCGCCACTTACCGCATTATCGTGCTCAATAGCTTTAAGGGCACGAGAACGCGCTGCGGTTTTCTTACCCAATTTGCTTTCGATTTTTGCAATATCTAGCGTAAGCTCTGCCATAGCAGCAGGATCTTCCGAGGCAATTTCAATTGCTTTTTCTTTCCAAACAATGGCTGAATCGTACTCTTCTTTCTTCAAAAAGTCGTTAGAAATGATTTTCACCAATCCCAAATCAGGCTCATAATTCACAAGATTCCGCGCTGCAATTACAAACAGTTCATCGTCAGTACATTTAGCCGTAAGCATGTACTTAATCGCTCGTTTCATCAATTTAACATCGTCGGTCTTGGTGCGGATGTCATCTCCCATTTTTTCTCGTACAAAATCGCAATCGATGTTTACACCCTTCGCAAAATATCCATTGATGGCATCTTGCGTTTTTTCCCACTTTGCTTTGTTGCTTCCGGTACTGTTGGCAACGTTGTAGTCAAGTACCTCCGAAATTTCATCGTACTTTTGCATCAAATCTTCTTCGGTGATGGCTTTTGATACTTTCATATTTACCGCAATTACCATCAAAAAAGTAAGGTTTGAGCGAGACGTTTCTTTGCCATTCAGTTCTAAAATCCGATTGTACAAATCGTACAATTCAGGCTTATAATCTTTTTCTTCGCGCTTATTTAAGTAAGAATAAGCATAAGCTCCTTTAAGGGCGAGTACTTTATCTTCTTCGCCGAAATAACGAATGCGGTCGTCATGCAGCTTTAAGATTTTATCCTGATACTCTATCTTCTTTGCATCGTCGGTTTCTTTTTTCAACAGGTTTTTGTAGACCTTAATACCTCGGATATAAATCGATTTGTTGAGGTAAGGAGTGTTTTCAAGAAGCCATTCTAAAGGAGCAAGGGATGCATTGTAATCTTTCATTTTAAAGTTATCGTTGTACAATGCATATTTTTCTTTAGTTACACCAGGGTCTTCTCCCCAACACCAGCCGTTTTCGCAATTAACACCTTCAGCACTAGCTACTGCTTCGGTAGTTTCATCTTCTTCTTCATCCGAATCGTCATCTTGTGCAAACAAGAGGTTCGTTCCGAAAATAAATAGTAGGGCAATCAAAAATTTTTTCTCCATAATTGTGATTGTTTTAATTAACTCTTCTTTTTATAAACCATCGATCATTAATGGTTAAACCTAGGTTAAAACGAAAGTATTCTTCAGAAATTAAGTTATCGGCACTGCTACTAAGCCTACCATACTGAATGGCTGTGGAAATGCTAGAGAAGCTGCGCACCACTGGCAAAGAAAAACCAAAGGTGATGCTGCGATCTTCAAGTTGTATTCCTTCTACCACCCAAGGTGTTTGTTCGTAATGAGCTCCTAACCTAAAAGTAATTCGTTTGAGATAGTTGTTTACTGAAGTGTAGTCGGGAGTCCATTCCACCCCAACATTAATTCTATAGGCATCTTCTAGGGGAGTTGTACCATCGGTAGTCGTAAATTCTGACCAGTTTTCCATAGTGTAATCAACCCCTGCTGTAAATCTACCTGTGTTCTCTATACTAACCCCTAAACTGTATACCGAAGGATAGGTTATCTGCTGATCTGTAACATAATTTAAGGTATCTACTTGTAATTTAATGTTGTCTAACGTTCTGCGCTGAGTCGAAAGCAGTGAAGATGCATTGAATTCTGCCTTTGGCTGATAAGTAGCTCCAATATTCATCAGAAGTTTTTCGCTGAAGTTGAACAGGTAGGCAAACCCTCCTTTCCAATGAAGTTTAGAATAGTTTGCCCGTTCAAAAATCCCTACTACATATTCGTTTTGCCCATCGTCGAGCGTCGATTTAGAGTCTGAATTGATAGAGCCGAAGTTATATTGAAGCTCTAACCCCAACGAGAACCCTCGCCAAATATTAAACCCATTCGAAAAAAAGACTTGTGCTAAACCCCCTTCGCCAGCAAATTCATATTCTACAAACGTAGGGGTATTTGGGATAAGCTCTATACTGGACACACGATAGTTTACCGTAGAAAGCGGCCGCAGCCCTACGCCCATAGTCCATCGGTTACTGACAGGGAAACCCATGGTTAGATAGCCTAAATTAGCGCCTATGGCATTCTGTACCGTGTTGGGGTCGCTCAGTTGTTTGTACTCGCCTAAATATGCGGCTTCAAAGATGGTTAGTTTGTTGTGGGGCAATAGCGCTGGATTGGCAAAATTGCTATATAAACCGCTACCATTACTGGTACTCACGCCTCCCATTCCCATGGTGCGAATGTTTTGTACAGGTAGGGGCTTGCCCAAGCCTAAGATTGTGTACGGCGAATTGCTTCCTTGACCAAATACTGGTTGAAATGCGAACAAGAAAAGCAGGGTAAGTAGTGAATTAAATCTCACGGACATTGAATAATAAGATTGCATTTAATCCTGCTAAGATTAAATTTTGATTTACAAAGATGTTAGCTTTTAAAGAAGATTCAAAAATTTTTGCATCTCCTCCTGTTAAGATGACCCGTAGGTCTTCTTCTTGATTTTTAAAAAATTCAATCATTCCTTCTATTTCAAAACGCAAACCATGGAACGCTCCCGACTCCATGCAAGCTGCTGTAGATTTCCCTAACACTTCAGGCACAGCATCCAATTGCAGCAGGGGCAGTTTGGCTGTAAAGTGCGCCATAGCCTTAAAACGCATTGCCAAACCCGGCGAAATAGCCCCTCCTTCGTATACGACTCCACCTCGCACGTACTCGTAGGTAACACAAGTACCCAAATCCACGATAAGCATAGGAATTTCCCCATAGCAGGCCCAAGCCCCTACTGCCGCTGCCATACGATCGACTCCTAGCGTATCAGGCGTTTGGTACGCATTCTTAAGCGGCACCGGTACGGTATGCGTAAACTCTTGCCACGGAAGCGCATAATACTCAAGCACTTCGGCAACGGCAAACGGAGCAGTACCTACTTGCCCAATAATCCCGTGCTTTGGATTAAACTGCTCAATAAGGGCTTGTAGCGCTTTGGCAGTTTCTACTACTTGCTTATGTTGCAGGATGCTTCCTTCAAAAAAGCCTACCTTTACTTGGCTGTTACCTACATCAATGGCGATTTGCATAAGAGTGTATATCTTTCTGAAAAAATTTAACTGTTTTTTTATGTTGCAGGCGAGCCATACCCAATCGGAAAAGCCTTGGTTAGTGGTAGTTGCAGGCCCTACGGCTGTAGGGAAAACCGCACTTTGTGTGCAATTGGCTAAACACTTCCACACTGAGGTAGTATCGGCAGACTCGCGCCAATTTTACAAAGAAATGCAGATTGGCACCGCTAAACCAACTAAAGAAGAAATGGAAGAAGTGCCTCATCATTTTGTAGGACATATTTCTATTACAGAAGCCTACGACGTTGGACAATACGAACAAGACGCCCTAGCTCGCATTACCCAACTGCATCGTAAAAATAAGGTGGTGATCCTCACCGGAGGCTCGGGGCTATTTCTTAAAGCTGTGTGCGAAGGATTCGACGAGCTACCCAAAGTCCCTGATGCAGTTCGAGAACAAATCAGACATTTTTATGAAAAACATGGTTTGCCGGCTTTGCAAGAAGCCTTACAACAAAGCGATGAAACGTATTATCATGAAGTAGACTTGCAGAACCCACAACGGTTGATGCGCGCTCTGGAAGTGATTCGCTTTACCGGAAAGCCGTTTTCAAGTTTTCGGAAAGGGAAATCCAAACCGCGTTCTTTCCAAACTTTAAAAATTATGCTGAACCGAGATCGCGATGAGCTCTACGAAAGGATCAACCAACGTATGGACATGATGCTCGCCAATGGATTGGTACAGGAAGCGCGCCTCTTGTTACCCTATCAGCATTTAAACGCCTTGCAGACAGTAGGATACCGCGAGTTTTTTGCCCATTGGGCAGGGGCATACGATTGGAGCGAAACCATACGCCTACTTAAGCAAAACAGCCGCCGATACGCCAAGCGTCAACTCACTTGGTTTCGAAAAGATGAGGACTTTACTTGGTTTCATCCCGAAGAGTTTGAGAATATTGTAGCTTTTATCGAACAAACCATTCAAAAAAACGCATGAGTACATCACGTTTACGCATAGGAACCCGTGGCAGTAAACTCGCTTTATGGCAAGCGCATTACGTTGCCGAAAAGCTACATGCCGCAGGCGCTACCACCGAAATTGTAACTATTGAAACCAAAGGCGATAAAATTCTAGATCAAGCGCTTTCCAAAATTGGAGGCAAAGGCTTGTTTACCGAAGAATTGGAAGAAGGATTGCGCCACGGAGAAATCGATCTTGCCGTACACAGTGCGAAAGACATGCCTGCTACACTCCCTGAAGACCTCCCTATTATAGCCTTTACCGAGCGCGAAGCCATGCACGATGTGCTCGTAAGTCTGCAGCCTAACCACTCGCTCGAAAGCCAACCTACCCTTACGATCGGTACCTCTTCGGTGCGAAGAACCGCCCTGTTGCGCCACTTTTTTCCACAGTGCCATATTGTGAACCTACGAGGCAACTTACAAACCCGCATGCGTAAACTCGAAGATGGACATTGCGATGCCCTTATGCTTGCCTATGCAGGTGTTCACCGAATGGAATATGCACAACATATTACCATGGAATTTCCAACGCAAACCTTCACCCCGGCAGTGGGGCAAGGCAGTTTAGCCATCCAAGTAGCCAATACGCTAAACCCCTCGCTAAAAGCGCTTTGCATAAATACCTTGAAACACCCCACTGCGCATACAGCGCTTACAACCGAACGCGCATTCTTAAAAACGCTACAAGGGGGGTGCAGTATCCCTGCATTTGGGCTGGCGGAGGTTAAAGGGCAACAAATTCATTTTACAGCAGGGGTGATTTCGCTCAATGGCTCTTCGCTTATTCGCAAAGCCGGCGTTGCGGCACTATCCGACGCAGAACCCTTGGGTAACCGAATCGCTCAAGATGTTTTGGACGCCGGCGGAGCGGAAATTCTTGCCGAGATACGCGACCAAAAACACGATTAAGCGGTATTTTCAGCTTTTTTCAGCAAAAATGAGTACGAAAAGAAAATATTTTACTCTTTTTTGGAACAATTATTCCAATATATTGATTTACTATTTCAGAACATTCATTCTAGTATTTTAAAAACAAAAAATTTTCAAAAGAACATGAGTACACTACAAGGAAAAGTAGCCGTAGTAACCGGAGGTAACAGCGGCATTGGATTTGCCACTGCACAAGAATTAATCGAAAAAGGCGCACAAGTAGCCATCACGGGGCGCTCGGCAGAAAAAGTAGAAAAAGCTGCCCAAGCGCTAGGTGCTACGGGCATCGTGGCTGACCAAGCAGACCTCAAGGCGCTCGATCGCCTTGCAGAAGAAGTAGAAGCCAAATTTGGCAAGGTGGATATCCTGTTCATTAACGCCGGCATTTTCCTGCCTGCGCCTATTGGGCATATCAGCGAAGAAGTTTACGACTCCCAAATGGACATCAACTTTAAAGGGGCTGTGTTTACTCTACAAAAGTTCTTACCAATCTTGAACGATGGGGCTTCTGTAATTAACCTCTCTTCAGTAAATGCCTACACAGGGATGGCAAATACGGCAATTTATGCCGCTAGCAAAGCCGCCCTCAACTCGTTTACCCGAACAGCCGCTACGGAGCTCGCCCCTCGCAACATACGTGTGAATGCCGTAAACCCCGGCCCTGTGAACACTCCTATCTTCGAAAAATCGGGCTTACCAGAAGATGCCCTTCACGATTTTGCCGGTGCTATGCAAAACCGTGTGCCACTCAAAAAATTCGGGACTCCCGAGGCAATTGCCAAGCTGGTTACCTTCCTTGCTTCCGATGACGCTTGGTATATCACCGGAGGGGAGTACAACATTGATGGAGGAATTAATATCAACCCGGTACTGAACTAAATTTTTTTTCAATTTTTTGGAACAATTATTCCATAACTTTTCTTTTGAAGGTTGAAAGCTTAGTTTTCAACCTTCTCTTTTTTAAAGCTTATGCCCAGACCTAAACAATTTAACGAAGACGAAGTGCTCGAAAAAGCCATGGAGCTTTTCTGGAAGCAAGGATGCCACGCCACCTCTATCCAAAACCTGGTAGATTACCTTGGCATTAACCGCGCAAGCCTATACGATACGTTCGGCGGGAAAGAGGAACTCTACCGCCGTGCTTTAGAAAAATACCGAACGCTCAATCGCCAGCGCATCATCGAGTTTTTACAGGCTCACGCCTCCGTACGCGAGGGATTTCAGAAGCTTTTCGAGTTCAACGTAGAAGATATTCTGAACGACGCCGACCAAAAGGGCTGCTTCGTAGTAAATAGCACCGCCGAACTTGCCAACCAAGATCGGTTCGTGGCGAACTTTTCGTTACAAAACCGCCACGATTTTGAAAGTATCTTTTTACAGTATCTTCAAAAAGGGGTAGATCAGAGGGAAATCAGCCCAGAGAAAGACCTCAAAGCAATTGCCTCGCTCCTATTCTTACTCCAAAATGGGATGCGACTGGTAGGTAAAACTAACCCTAGCCGTAAAGAACTCATGGCTACGGTACATATGGCTCTTTCCGTATTGGATTGATGCATTTAACAACCGCTACACCAAAGGCACTCGCCATCTATCCCTTTGTAAAAGGACAATGCGAATTTTCGATAGGTCAAAACAGATGAGCGTAAATACACGCCAGAGTTTACCCCAACAACGCTTCAATATCTTCTTTTGAAAGCGATTTCACGAAGCTATCTTCGGTGGTGATTAAACTTTTAGCCAGTTGCCTCTTATTTTCTTGGAGTGCCAAGATTTTTTCTTCTACCGTATCGCGCGTGATGAACTTGTAGATAAATACCTTGTTGGCTTGCCCGATTCGATACGCCCGATCCACTGCTTGCGATTCTACGGCAGGGTTCCACCATGGATCTAAAATGAACACATAGTCGGCGGCGGTGAGGTTCAGCCCCAAGCCTCCGGCTTTCAACGAAATTAAAAACAGTGGAATATTAGGGTTTTCCTGGAAACGGCGTACCTCCTCTTCGCGGTTACGAGTAGAACCATCCAAATATGCATAGGGTATTTTTCGGTATTCCAAGTGTTTTTTTAGTAACCCAAGGTGCTTTACAAACTGACTGAAAATAAGGATTTTATGATCTTTCCCTATCGCGTTTTCTAGCATGTAGGTAATATCTGCCATTTTACCCGAATCGCCGTCGTAGTCGGCGGCGGCGAGTAGCGGATGGTTGGCAATCTGACGCAACTTGGTAAGCCCTTGCAACAATACAAACTGCGATTTGGCAAGCCCTTCCATTTCAATCTGCTTTAAAATCTGATTTCGATACTGCGATTTGGTTTCCTCGTACACTTTTTTCTGAGCTGCCGACATATCGCAATATTGTACCTTTTCAACCTTGCCTGGCAGCTCGGTAGCTACTTGTGCTTTGTGGCGGCGTAATACAAATGGCTTGATGGTTCGGTGGAGTTTCAGCGCTACATCCTCATCTTTTTGTTTTTCAATAGGATGTTGGTACTTCTTCTTGAAGAATGCTTGGCTACCGAGCAAACCGGGGTTCACAAAATTCATCTGCGACCATAAATCGAGCGTAGTGTTTTCGATAGGTGTTCCGGTAAGAATCAGCCGATGGTTTGCCTGCAACTGGTTTACAGCCTTAGCAATGATGGAAGTTGGGTTTTTGATTACCTGAGACTCATCCAAAATAATGTAATTGAACCGATATGCCGATAAGATTTCGATGTCTATGCGCACAATCCCATACGAGGTGATTACCAAATCAAACAAATCGAACCGGCGAACATCTTTAATACGATCGGTGCCGGTGTAACGCCACACACGCATGTCGGGGGTAAACTTTCGCGCTTCCATTTGCCAATTGTAAAGCAGCGAAGTAGGCATTACTAGCAAGGTAGCGGGCAGTTTTTCGGTGCCGGCTTCTTCTTTGCACGCCTGCAACATGGCAAGCGTTTGCACCGTTTTTCCAAGACCCATATCGTCGGCTAGGCAGCCCCCAAAGTTATATTTATTGAGAAAGTGCAACCAGTTGAACCCTGCCTTTTGGTAAGGGCGTAGCTTTCCTTTAAAACGCTTGGGCATGGGGGCTTCTTCAATTTTTTCGAAGTGCTGAAGCTGCTGCATCTTTTTGCTTAAACTCACCGAAGCTAATTTTTCTTCTGCCATTTGGTTCACCAATGCCAGGTGATGTTTTTCAAGGCGGTTGTCTTCTTTTCCGGAGCGCACAAAATGAAAAAGTTCGGCATATTGGCTGAACCACGTATCGGGGATTACCGCTATTTCCCCATTCGGAAGTGTAAACTCCTTTTTGCCTGAAAGAATGAGTTTACGCAGGTTTAGGAAAGGGATACTGAACTCACCAAATTGAACTACAGCGTTTATATCAAACCAATCGTTTTTTTCGGTGATTTCCACCTTGATTTCTGCCGTACCCAAAAAATACTGTTTTTCTTCGGATATGGTTTGCTGTTCCAGGCTAATACCCAAGTTTTGTAACAAGTTGCGGGTGTTGTTCAGCCAGCCAAAAGCCTGTGTTTTTTCCATCACTGCTTTGCCCCTTGTAAGGGAAAGACCCGCATTTGCCAAGGCTTCAAGCACTTGTGCCTCCAGCTCCGCATTGCGATGGATTTTGTAAAAAGTGTAAAGGTCTTGTTCAGCATCGTGGTGTAGTTGTACCGAAACCGGTTCTAATACCTCGCACGAAAGGCAAAATGCTCCGTATTGAAACGTAAGCTGAAAAAGCATTTTTTCTTCCTCTTCCACCGCCGTAGTACCTTCATCGCCAAAAAGAGTGGCTGCTTTGGTGCTTATTTCGCTAAGGGTAAGTACAGCTTTAGGCGCAACATTGATGTTTTCAATTTGAAAGCCTTTTGCGTTTACATCGCACGTTTGCACTACAGAGGTTACAAATTTCTTGTAGTAGGTTTCTTCTATTTTCTTCGGAATGATGATTCTTTTTTTATTCAAAAAAGGTCGCAGTTTTTTTCCATCGATATGGTTGCGGAACGTATATAGTTTTTGGTTGAGCAGCAGATAAGCGGGGTTATCGCAAATAATACTTGCATGTTGGTATTGGTAGTCGAGAAGGGTGCCGTTGTGCTTTATCGTAGGGAAATAGTGGGTGTTATCTTCGTTTCTAAAGAAATGAAAAAGCACCGTAGCTTGCTCAGGGTCTATTTCAATATGCTTATGAGTAGGCTCCCCGTCGTTCGCCATTTCGAACAGTAACTTATGCGGTAGGCGCTTCAAAATTTCCTTTCTTCGTTTTTCAAGGTACTGATAGATTGCCTCTTGTAACGGTTTATTGCCTTTTTCCTTATCGTATTCCTGCAAAAAAAACTCTGCCGGCTTTACCTTCTTATTATAAAATTTTTTGATGATGGCATCTTGTTGCATCGAGTCCATCAGTTCGATCAATTCGTAGTCGAGCGAGTCGAGCCCGGAAGCAAACTCCGAAGCGTTCATCGAAGAAATATTCTGATGCTGTAAGGTAAGTTTGTTGTATTCGTCTAACTGCACTACAAACGATTCGAACAGTATACCAAGATACTGATGCTCAAATAGCGCATAAACAATTTGAAAAGGTTTTTTAGTAGATACTTTCATGAAAAAAATAGAAGCAACGAAACCGCAGGAATTTGCCATTTTAGGCAAGCGTTATAGCTTCCAAAAATATGGAAAACCAAGCAGATTACGAAAGTGAACCGTGGGCTTCGTGCAAAGTCGTTATTTTTGAAAGATGGCTTTTTTCCCCGATAACTCTTTTTGTCTTTTCGTAGGGGTTTCCCTACAGCCAACGTTTTGGTTCAATGCTCGGCTGCCCCGTGCTTTGCGTGTATTTGTGCCCCAAGAACGGCTGTTAGAAATCGATAATTATTCCGAAGAACAAACCTTACACTATGCCAAGCGTTTTACCGAAGAAGCTCATTTTTTGCACGTAGTTGTCCAAATCGATGCTGAAACAGCCTCTGTACGTACCCTACAGCCTTTATTACGGCGTTTTATGAAGCAAAAGCACGCCACAGCAATTTGGCAAGCAGGGCAACATCCTTTTTTCGAGCGGATAGGGCAGGCTTTTCCGGTATCTCAATACCAAAAATTTAATTCTGAAGCCGAACTGCTCCCGATTTTACCTACATTACTTTGTAACTTTCCTTCATGAATTTTATACGGAATCTTTACATAGCCCCTCGCTTTTATATAGCGCTTTCAGCGGCAGTCGTGCTGTTTTGTATTGGGTTTGCCTACCCTATGGCTTTGGTACTAGGGCGGCTTTTACTGCTCATGGTGCTCGTACTTTTGTTTATGGATGTATGGTTCCTGTTTAGAGGAGGACATATTCGAGCAGACCGGGGGAAAGTAGGGCGCTTTTCGAATGGAGACGAAAACCCCGTGGATTTACAAATAGAAAACCGATACAGTTTTACGGTATACTTAAATATTATTGATGAAGTACCTCACCAATTCCAAGTGCGCAATTTCCTGCTCAGGGCAACTCTTACCGCCGGCGAAGAAAAGCTGCTGCAATATTCGCTGCGCCCTGTGAAACGAGGTGAGTATTTCTTTGGCATATTGAATGTGTATGCAGAAAGTCCGCTCCGACTGATAATGCGGCGTTTCCGCTGTGCAGAAGAAGAAATGGTGCCCACCTATCCTTCCTTTTTACAAATGCGTAAGTACGAATTGCTGGCTATTTCGAACCGGCTCACCGAAGCGGGCATCAAAAAAATACGGAGGGTGGGGCAAAACAGAGAGTTTGACCAAATCCGCGAGTATGTAATCGGCGACGACCAACGCACTATGAATTGGAAAGCTACCGCTCGGCGCAACCAATTAATGGTGAACCAATACCAAGAGGAAAAATCGCAACAAGTGTATAGTTTGATTGATAAAGGCAGAGTAATGCAAATGCCCTTTGAAGGGATGACCCTGCTCGATTATGCCATCAATGCTACCCTCGTAATTTCCAACATTGCCATCTATAAACAAGATAAAGCAGGAATTTTAACCTTTAGCAAACGGATTGACTACATGTTGAAAGCCAGTCGGCAAAACAACCAAATGCAAAAGGTGATGGAAATGCTTTACCGCGAAAAAACAGGATTCCAAGAAAGCGATTACGCGAAAGTAGTAGTACATTTAAAGCGGAATGTTCCACAACGCAGCTTACTGTTGCTATATACCAACTTCGAATCACTCCCTTCGTTAGAACGCCAACTCCCCTACCTCAAAATTTTAGCGAAATCGCATCTGTTGGTCGTCATCTTTTTTGAAAATACCGAGTTAGACGAGTTGCTCGCACGTACTCCTAGCAATACAGAAGAGATTTATTTAAAAACCATTGGAGAAAAATTCATGTACGACAAACGGCAAATTGTCCAAGAACTTAAAAAGCATGGGATTCAATCGATTTTGACGCGCCCTGAAAACCTTACAGTTAATACGCTGAATAAATATTTAGAACTCAAAGCACGAGGTGCCCTTTAAGCGCTATCACCATAAATAGCGCAAATAAATAAAGGTAATACAAGTAATGCCATAGATGATGGCAAGGGGCAACCCTACTCGCATAAAATCTTTCGAGGTATAGCCACCCGGCCCGTATACCATCCAGTTTGTTTGGTAGCTAATCGGGGTGATAAACGCCGCAGAAGCAGCAAACGCAATGGCCACATAAAAAGGAGTCCCTTCGATACCAAGCTCCGTACTTACCGAATAGGCAATGGGAAACGCAATGGAAACGGCAGCAACATTAGTTACAAACGAAGTGAGCAGTACCGTGAGCACAAACAAGCCAATCAGGATGCCAAGCAACCCAAACGGATAAAACAATCGAATGAAATTTGTGGAAATCAGCTCAGCAGCCCCCGTGCTAATTAAAGCATTTCCTAAGGTTAGCGCACTTACTAGCAATACAATTAAATCTACGTCAATCTCTTTATTGATATCCCGAAAGCTGAACAGTTTAAACAACAACATACCTGAAAGAATGAATAAACACGCCTGAAATAAGTTGATAACTCCTGCTGCTACACACCCAATCACCACTGCCATAATTACCACCACCATGCGCAAACGGTAGGGTTTAGGCGCAATATTTTTTTTGATTTTGGAGAGAATGACCAAATCGCGCGTAACATCAGAGTTATCGAGGAACGTTCGGTCTACCGAGAGTAGCAGCAAGTCGCCGTGCATCAACCGCATTTTTTCCATTTTGCCCCGAATTTTTTCGCCATTTCGCGAAAGCGCCACTAGTTCGGCTTTATAATGCTGAGTCAGTTTTGTTTCGTTCACTGCCTGCCCCGTGAGGGAAGAGTTCGCCGGCACTACCGCTTCTACAATTTCGAGGTCTTCATCGTGTTTGGGCAACCGCAAGCCAATCCCCGAGTTCACGATGTCCATAATCGTGTCTGATTTCCCCATAAAGATGAGTAAATCGGAAGGTTTGAGCACTTCAGTCGGTAGTACTGGCGAAATGATTTCGCCGGCTCGGTGCATCTCGATGAGGTACACTCCTTGTAAGTTTAATAAACCGGATTCTTCTACGGTAGTGCCTATCATTTTAGCATCGCTAGCCACTTCGGTTTCTACTAGGTATTCTGGCGCTTTGGCTTTTACATCGTCAAATGCCTCTCGGTTTTGGGGTAAAAGTTGGTAGCCCCACACGTACATGTACAAAATCCCTGTAGTAGTAGCCAAAATCCCTAAGAAAAAAAACTCACTAAAGCCTAGTTGGGGAAGTTGGTTTTCAAATAAAAAACCGTTCAATACTAAATTAGTCGAAGTTCCTAGAACGGTAATCATCCCTCCTAAAATTGTAGCATATGAAAGAGGTATGAGCATTTTGGAAGGATGTGCCCCATATTTTTTACACCAGTTATACACATAGGGGGTCATCATGGCGACTACTGGCGTATTGTTGAGCACAGAAGAAAGCACCGCTACGTAGGCAGACATCCGCACCATGAAGCTTTTGGGCCGTTTGGCACCTTCAAACACCTTATCGAAAATCGCCTCCATGTTAAAGTTTTTGTTGAGTGCGGCTGTAATCAGAATCAGAAGGATAATGGTAGCAATCGATTGGTTGGAAATCCCGCTGAGAAACTCATTCGGCGATACAATGCCCAAAACCATCAGCACGGTGATTGCTAAGAAAAAGGTTAACGAGGGTTTCACCACTTCGCGAAACAAACTGAATACTACTAAGCCAATCACCAACAGTACTACCCACCGCTGCCACTCAGTTAACAAGCTTGCCTCAAAAAGGGAGACGCTAAAAAGTTGCTTATAGAAAACACTATACCACATAGTTTGCAATCACGTTCCAAATTTTAACCCAATCAATGATTTTAATTATCGCAATGAGGATCATCGCTACGAGTAGCCATTTAACCCACACACCGGCTTTCGGATGGTGCACAAAGTAGCGGGCTGCCAATGCCGTTCCGACTACTTGCCCTATGGCTAACCAGATTGCGATTGGCCAATCTACCAAATCGTTATACATAAATATGATAAATACAGGTAGCGTGTAAATAAGAATAATGAGCATTTTAATCGCATTCGAACGCACTAACGATAAGCGCACCACGCGCGACAACGCCACGATAATTAGCAAGCCAATCCCTGCTTGAATAAACCCCCCGTAAAACCCAATCGCAAAAAATAACAGCACAAGCAAAATAGGGTTACCTTTCCCTTTTTGCATACCTTGAATGGCAGGAGTTTTTGATTTCCGTAGAATTGGATACAACGTAGCTCCCATCACTATTGCCATGATAAGTTCTAGGGTTTCTTGGTCGATATCGGTGGCTACCCATGCCCCCACAGAAGCACCGGCAATTGCAGGAATCACATAAATTAGGCTGCTGGGGATGTGCAACAGCCCACTGCGTGCGAACGTTACTGTACCTGCTAAGTTTTGTACAAAAATGCCTAATCGGTTGGTGCCGTTCGCTATGGTAGCGGGCACGCCAAAAAACAGCAATGTTGAAAGAATAAACACAGAGGCTCCTCCGGCTAACGTGTTCACGATACCGGCAAGCACACCCACCCAAAAAAACAAAAAGTACTGTAGAATTTCTTGCATACAAGCCACGTTGAAATGGCGACTCCAACGGATTTTATCGAGTATCTTCCAAAAAATCGCCTCCCGGTTTTCAAAAAATAACCCTTTATACAACAGAGTAGCGCCCCAAATTACTCATCATTTCTTTAAATCAAGAAATCTCCCTCATTTTAATCGGTAAACTCTTTACATTTATACATGCAATACCTTTAAAAAATGGTTCTTTTATAGAAGAACCTACTTCTATCGGTGAACGGTACCTACAACAAACTGCTTGGGGAAACTTAACAGCCTCAAATCATAAATCTTGGTATATTTCCAGTGCTGAGCAACGTGCCCTCTACAAACTTAGGAGAATATGATGGAAGAAAAGCCCTTACAAAATGCCATAATAAAACTAGAACTTCAGCTTACCAAGCTTCTTGAAAAGCACGAAGCAATACAACAAGAGTTACAGGCATGCAAGCAAGAAAATCAGCAACTTAAAGTGCAAATTGCTCAAAAAGATACATTGTTAGAAAATTTTCAAAATCAGTCGGAAATTACTAAAATTGTAGAGTACTTAGAAGGTGAAGAAGACCCTTTGAAGCTACGAGAGAAGATAGATGAATATCTTGTAGAGATAGATCATTGCATTTCATACCTGAATAAGCAACTTTAATGATCTTTTTTTGAGAATTATGCAAAATCTCCATATAAAGCTAAAGATATCTGATAGAGAATATTCGCTTCGCATCGACCCGAAAGAGGAACAAATTTTGCGAAAAGCGGGTAAAATTTTAAATGATCAACTACGTGAAAAAAGAGAAAAATTAGGCATTCGCGATAAACAAGATTTAATGGCTATGGTAGCGTTCGATGGTATCGTTCAGCAACTCCGAAACCATACTTCATCACAACAAATGTCTGAACAATTGCTGTCTATGGAACAAAAAATTGCAGCAGCCCTCTCTTAAAACACAGTTTCTCTGCTGATACAAGCAACTATATGGTAGGTGAGTGCAAATCCTCCTCTACTAGCCTACTACTTTCTTCCTTCATGTAGGTTTCTCACAAGTTTCTTCTCGCCTTACTTTGTGCAAGTACAGCCAATGTATGTTACATCAGCTGTATCGATTTTTTTTATTCTTTACTTCATAAATATGCATATGCGATGATAGAAATAGTGATTACTGCCATTATAGCCTTAGGAGTAGGCATTGGCATTGGTCGGTATTTATTGGGGAAATTATTTACTCAAATAGCGAAAGATGCCGAGCAAAAAGCGACCATGATTGTAAAAGAGGCGGAACTGAAAGCCGATAGTGTCAAAAAACAAAGAATTCTAGAGGCAAAGGAAAAGTACTTAAAACTCAAAGCTGATTTTGAAGAAGAAACCAACCGAAAGAAAAACCAACTCAACAGCAACCAGAACAAACTCAAGCAGTTAGAATCGCGCTTAAAGCAAAACGAGAGCAAACTTAAACAGAAAGAAGCTACCGTTGCCAAGCAGCAAGAACAGCTTAAAAAGCGTGCATCGGAACTCGATGAAATCCAAGAGCAAATCCAAGCACAAAAAGATGCCGTAGATGCTCAGTTAACTAAGGCAAACCAGTTGGTAGAAACCCAAATTGAGAAATTGGAGAAAATAGCCAACCTGAAAGCAGAAGAAGCCCGCGAGCAACTGATTGAAACCCTGCGCGATGAAGCCCAATCTAAAGCTTCTGCTATGGTGAAAGATATTATGGAGCAAGCCACGCTTACGGCCACCAAAGAAGCTAAAAAAGTGGTGATTAATACCATCCAGCGCACTGCCGCAGAACATGCTATTGAAAACTGTGTGTCAGTCTTTAATTTAGATAGCGACGAAATAAAAGGGAAAATCATTGGGCGCGAAGGGCGTAACATCCGCGCGCTAGAGGCTTCTACCGGCGTTGAAATTATCGTCGATGATACCCCCGAAGCCATTACAATCTCAGGGTTTGACCCTGTCCGCCGCGAAATTGCCCGTGTTGCACTGCATCGGCTAGTAGCCGACGGGAGAATCCATCCGGCTCGTATCGAAGAGGTTGTGAACAAAACCCGCAAAAGTATCGAGGATGAAATCGTAGAAATTGGCGAACGTACCGTAATCGATTTGGGAATTCATGGCTTAAAACCCGAACTCATTAAAATGGTGGGACGTATGCGGTTCCGTTCTTCGTATGGCCAAAATTTGTTACAACACTCGCGCGAAGTGGCGAACCTTTGCGCTACCCTTGCCGCAGAACTTGGGCTAAATGCTAAGCTTGCCAAACGAGCGGGCTTACTCCACGATATCGGTAAAGTCCCTCAAGAAGAATCGGAAGAACCCCATGCAATTCTAGGGATGAAACTCGCTCAAAAGTATGGTGAACACCCCGAAGTATGCAATGCCATTGGCGCTCACCACGACGAAATCGAAATGACTTCGTTAATTTCCCCTATTGTGCAAGCTTGCGATGCTATTTCAGGCTCGCGCCCTGGGGCTCGTCGTGAAATGATGGAATCGTACATTAAACGATTGAAAGATCTGGAATCGCTTGCATTGGGTTTCAAAGGAGTGAATAAGTGTTTTGCTATGCAAGCCGGTAGAGAATTGCGCATCTTGGTCGATGCCGAAAATGTGAGCGATACCGAAGCGAGCCAAATTTCGTTCGATATCACCCAAAAGATTGAGAAAGAGATGCAGTATCCAGGGCAAATTAAAGTTACTGTAATCCGAGAAATGCGCTCTATCAATTACGCTAGGTAAATACGCTTTCACGGAGTTGAACCCTATGTTTTGATGTCTATCAGTGGTAAACTTACCTAAGTACAGCTTCGATAACTCGAGGCCCGCCTGCAAAAGCCAGGTATATGTAATTGGTTTATGAGAACCTTTTGGAGTATTGCATTTTCCAAAAGGTTCTCTGCCAATACAGATTGTAAGCGAACGAATATCAATACAGCTAACTAGTTTCCTTTATCTACGCTCAGCCTTCCCAAGGCTATTTTACTTCGTAGGGCGATAGAAAAACATCAATCCTATACAGAGTTAGAAGAAATTTTATGAGGCAATTTATTAATTTGTCTTATAGTAGACTTTTACATATTAAAACATGTGAAAATCTTCTGAAATTTATCCTCGCCTTAAACGTAAATCGACATGAGATACAAATCGCTTGTACTGTTAGTTGTGTCAGCCATATTCTTCTACATGGCATGCTCTCAACAAAAAGTTAGACAATCCACAGAAACTGATGAAGATATTCAAGAAACAGACATGCTCCTCGAGCCTTTTGCCGCCAATAATGGTATTTATCCTTCTAAAAGCGAATATCAGGGT
>CAYMYI010000061.1:22137-24420 GCA_964394585.1 uncultured Roseobacteraceae bacterium | reverse complement strand
CTTAGTAACCCAAGGGTTGTGCGCTTTTGAGGACTTCACCATGTTTTATTCGTCGTCTTCGTCATCGGATCTGAGGGTGATATCACCCTGCATTTTTTCAAGGAGTTCGCCGGCAAATTTTTCGGGGAGCCGTTTTTGGTAGTCGGTGTGGGCATAGCGGTGGGCAACTCGGCTCAAAATCTCTAAAAAAATAGCGTATTTATCCGACGGGCCGAAATCGGCAAAAGCATCGAGGGCGCGTTCATAGGCTTCTTGTACCGAGCGATTGTGCTTACTTTCGTATGTAAACGACCAAAACACTTGTTCACCCCATTCATAGGGTTTGAGTATTGTCTGGATAGCGTTGGTTACTTGTGAGCTAATGCCTTTTTCAGTGCGAACTAGTGCGCAGAGCAGTTCGCCAAAGGTATCGTACAAGGGTTCTTCGTTCATAGGGTTGTAATGGTTTTAAGGATGATGGTTGTGCGTATTTACAAAACAAGTTAGCAATAAACTCCTAGCTTCTGCCGAATTAATCAAAAGATAATTGCAGCGACTTTCTGGGAATCCACTAACTTTGAATCTGTTGAATCATTCAGAATTTTTTACTTATGAAAAAATATACCTTCACGGAAAAGAAAGACACACGTTCTGGGTTTGGAGATGGATTGCTAGAACTAGGACGCAAAAACGAACGAGTAGTTGGGCTTTGTGCTGACCTTACCGGGTCGCTAAAAATGGGTGATTTCAAAAAGGAATTTCCCGAGCGGTTCTTTCAAGTAGGTATTGCAGAAGCTAACATGATGGGATTAGCTGCTGGATTAACCATTGGAGGAAAAATTCCATTCACCGGCACGTTTGCAAACTTTTCCACCGGCCGTGTGTACGACCAAATTCGCCAATCGATTGCTTATTCTAAGAAAAATGTGAAAGTGTGTGCTTCGCACTCAGGGATTACCTTAGGGGAAGATGGCGCTACTCATCAAATTCTTGAAGATCTAGGAATGATGAAAATGCTTCCGCATTTCACGGTAATTAATACGTGCGATTACACGCAAACTAAAGAAGCTACCATAGCGATTGCAGAGCACGATGGGCCCGTTTACTTGCGTTTTGGTCGCCCGAAAGTGCCTGTATTTATGCCTGAAAACTCTTTTCAGATTGGCAAAGCCATTCAGTTGAACGAAGGCACGGATGTAACCATTATTGCTACCGGGCATTTGGTGTGGGAAGCTATTATTGCCGGCGAGCGCCTAGCTGAAGCAGGAATCGAAGCAGATATCCTGAATATCCATACAATTAAACCGCTGGATGCTGAGGCTATTTTGAATTCGGTGAAGAAAACTGGTTGTGTAGTAACGGCTGAGGAGCACCAAGTATTTGGTGGACTAGGGGAGAGTGTCGCCGGTTTACTCGCTCTAACATTGCCTACGCCTATTGAAATGGTAGGTATTCGCGATACGTTTGGGGAAAGTGGTTCACCCGACGAGTTGATGGCAAAGTATGGCCTCAAAGCAGATAACATCATTGAAGCAGTAGAAAAAGTACGCAAACGCAAATAATCTTCTGCTCAAAAACCAATTACGAGAAGCGTCTTCCTATCTGGAGACGCTTTTTTTGTAACAATCCCTAAACCTAGACAAAGCTCAGCTTTTGAAGATGCTGAAAGCAGCGTATGAATCTCAAAAAGGAAACATTTTTCATTTATATTATTTAAAATTAGTCTAAATAAATATATTTGTATACCCTGATGCTTCTTACATAAAACCTTCACTGCTTCCCTATGTACTCTGTTGTTGTAGCTGAACTGCATTACCTAACCCGCCAAGGGTTAACCTCTGTGGTAAACCGCCTGCCTAGGTTTCAACTGCAAGAAGTACTAGCACAGCCTGAAGCAATGGTAGCCCAGCTTGCTGCGCATCGTCCTGATGTGCTCATCGTAGGGTCGAGTGTAGCCCCTCACTTATTACATTCAGCAGAACAAAAAACAATCGTAGAAAGAAATGTGCTTCTCATGCTTCATTCCGAAGACACCCCTACACTACGCAAATGGTTACAATGGGGGATATTGGGTGCGGTAACCCCAACTTGCAGCGAAAAGGAGTTGATACAAGCGATGGAATCGGTAGCTAGTGGCAAACGTTTTTTTTGTAATCGAGTATTGGAATGTTTGGCAGAAGTTACCCCGGCTGCTTCCGAGTCTTTTACTGAACGCGAGCAAGAAGTATTAAAAGAAATTGCTCGGGGCTATACTACAGTGCAAATTGCAGAAAATCTGCATATAAGCGTACATACGGTGAATAC
>CAYMYI010000061.1:0-22127 GCA_964394585.1 uncultured Roseobacteraceae bacterium | reverse complement strand
GAATACTCATCGGAAAAACCTCTTGCGTAAACTGCAGCTTAAAAACGCTGCCCAACTGGTGAGTTTTGCCGTGCAATACGTTCGGCAGGGTGGAACAGCGTAGCCAGTCTAGTATCCATGTTTCGCTGAAAATACGCCTGCCTACCCATTGCTGAAGCCTTCCTATTATTCAGCCTTTTCGTAATCCATTTTTCAAAAATCGTTTGTGCTTTGGTATCTTGTTATAGCTATTTTTTCATTTACTAAAACACAAACCGCAATGCAAAAACTACATTTTACAAAACTATTATTAGCAGTTGCTTTAGCACTATTTTGCTGCTTACCCGAGGGTTGGGCACAACGCCGAAGTCGAAACCAATCGGTAAATACAGAAGCGCTCCAATTCGACGAAAAACACTATGATGCGCTAAAATATCGGTTGATAGGACCTTTTCGAGGGGGACGATCGTGTACAGTTACCGGAGTGCCGGGCAAACCCAATTTGTATTATTTTGGCTCAGTAGGAGGAGGCCTATGGCGCACGAAAGACGGCGGCATGACCTACGAAAATATCTCCGATGGGTATTTTGGCGGTTCAATTGGCGCGGTTGCCGTAGCCGAGTCGGATCCTAACGTAATTTATGTGGGGCAAGGGGAAAAAACGGTGCGCGGAAACGTATCATCTGGTTTTGGCGTGTGGAAGTCGGTAGATGCCGGAGAAACCTGGACGTTTGTAGGGTTGAAAGAAACTCGCCATATTGGGCGTATCCGCATTCATCCACAAAACCCTGATATTGTGTATGTAGCCGCTATGGGCGATTTGTGGCAGTCTTCCGAAGAGCGCGGTGTTTATAAAACAACTGATGGCGGGAAAACATGGCAAAAGATTTTATTTGCTAACCCCGATGCCGGAGCAGTAGATTTAATTTTGGACCCTAACAACCCGCGGATTATCTATGCAAGTACTTGGAATTTCCGCAGAACCCCTTACAGTTTTTCGAGTGGCGGACCCGGTTCCGATTTATGGAAAAGCTCCGATTCAGGAGAAACCTGGAAAAAACTCACCGATTTACCTAACATGCCTGCTGAACCCCGTGGCATTATTGGTGTAGCGGTTTCGCCGGTAAACTCCCAGCGAGTGTATGCCCTAATAGAGGCAAAAGACGGAGGCGTATTTCGCTCCGACGATGGCGGAAAAACATGGCAGAAAACAAGCCGTAATCGTGCTCTTCGATCGCGTGCTTGGTACTATACGCGTATCTATGCTGATACACAAGACGAGGACAAAGTGTACGTGATGAACGTATCATATGGCGTTTCGAAAGATGGAGGAAAAACCTGGGAACTGAAACGAGCACCACATGGCGACCATCACGATTTATGGATTGCCCCGGAAAATAACCAGCGGATGATTATCGGAGACGATGGCGGTGCGCAAATTTCAAACGATGGCGGCGAAAACTGGACAACGTACCACAACCAGCCTACTGCGCAGTTTTACCGAGTAGCTACCGACGACCATTTCCCTTACCGCATTTATGCAGCTCAACAAGACAATTCCTCGATTCGCATTTTCCATCGTACCGATGGCAATAGCATTACTGAGCGCGATTGGGAAGTAACTACAGGTGGCGAAAGCGCCTATCACGCGGTTGACCCTAAAAACAACGATATTGTTTATGGAGGAACGTACAAAGGGTATATGTACCGTTACAACCATGAAAACAACCAAGAACGAGGCATTAATGTATGGCCGTACAACCCGGCTGGTTCGGGCGTAGAGGTGATGAAATACCGATTCAATTGGAATTTCCCCGTGTTATACTCCCAACACGAACCCAAGCTCTATGTATTTTCAAACCATGTACACATAACTACCAACGAAGGGCAAAGTTGGGAAACCATCAGCCCCGACTTAACACGCAACGATCCGGCTACGCTCAAGTCTTCCGGCGGACCTATTACGCAAGACAATACCGGCGTGGAGTTTTACGCCAACATTTTCACGGTGATGGAAAGCCCACACGAAAAAGGCGTGATGTGGACCGGTTCCGACGATGGCTTGCTACACGTTACCCGCGATGGTGGTGAAAATTGGCAAAACGTAACGCCCCC
Organism: uncultured Roseobacteraceae bacterium; assembly: GCA_964394585.1. Lineage (GTDB taxonomy): Bacteria > Bacteroidota > Bacteroidia > Cytophagales > Flammeovirgaceae > CAYUJH01. The sequence continues at coordinate 20,033 of CAYMYI010000061.1, read as the reverse complement.
GCAAGCACCCAAAATGATTATGTGGAACTCGATTGACCCACACCCTACCAACCCAGCGGGAGCGTATGTTGCCGGTACGCTCTATAAATCGGGCGATTATCAGCCTTTGCTGTATAAAACAACTGATTTTGGGCAAACATGGACGAAAATCACTAACGGAATTGACCCCATGCATTTTACACGGGTAGTCCGGAGCGATCCCAAGCGCGAAGGCTTGTTGTATGCAGGGACAGAATACGGTATGTATATTTCGTTTGACGATGGAACAAGCTGGCAGCCGTTTCAACTAAACCTGCCTCTTGTACCCATCACCGATTTACAAGTAAAAAATGATAATTTAATTGTGGCAACGCAAGGGCGCAGTTTATGGATTATCGACGACCTCACCCCACTGCATCAGCTTTCGCAAGAAGTAACCAATGGAAATTTCTACCTATTCAAGCCTATGGATAGCTATCGGATGCGCCAAGGCGGATGGGGTAGCGCAAATACATTGCTCGAAGGGGAAAACCACCCCGGAGGCGTGATGATACACTTTAATGTGCCCAATATGACCGATAGCACAGAAGTAACACTTCAAATTTTAGAGCAAGACGACACATTAATTAAAACGTATGCTTCTCATGCGAAGAACGGAAAAGCAAAACTGAAGGTGAAAAAAGGAGCCAACCGCTTTGTGTGGGATATGCGCTACCCCGATGCAGTTTCGTTTGAAGGGCTGATTTTGTATGCTTCGAGCACGCAAGGGCCCCTCGCTGTACCGGGGAATTACAAGGTGAAATTAACGGTAGATGGCAACTCGATGGAACAAGACTTTACCATTTTGAAAGATCCTCGCGTCAATACATCGCTTGAAGATTTACAAGCCCAGTTCGATTTCTTGATTGAAGTGCGCGATAAACTTTCTGAAGCGCATCAAGCTATTATCGACATCCGCAAAACTCGCAAAGACTTAACCTACTTAAAAGAAAAATTGGGGGAGGCTCCAGAGTATACCGATATCATTAAAGTAGCCGAAGAACTGAATAAAGAAATGACCATTATTGAGAATAACATCCATGAAACGCGAAATGAAGCCTATCAAGATCCACTCAACTTTGGAATAAAACTCAATAACCGCTTGGCATATTTAGCAACGCACGAATCGCAAGGCGATTTCCGCCCTACCGAACAAGGCGTAGCATACAAAAAAGAAGTTTCTGCCCAGATTGATAAAGAACTTTCCGATTTGGAGAAATTATTTAAAACTAAGATGGAGGAAATCAACCGAAAAGTTCGCGAAAAGCAAGTAGGCTTTCTGATGCAACAATCAGAGCCTGAGAATTAAAAAAAATTGTCGTCAAACGCTCACGTGTCGAGGGGAAGCAAACGATTAAATATCGTTTTGCCTCCCCTTTTTCTTTGCTGTACCTTTGTAAGGTTACATTACTTCCTCTCAGATAATTGCAGCATATGTTAAGTGTTCAAAATCTTTCCTTTTATTATGGCGACCGGGTAATTTATGACGACGCCTCTTTGCACGTAAAACCTAAAAACCGCATTGGGTTGGTAGGGTTGAACGGTAAAGGGAAAACCACTTTATTAAAACTGATTTACGGAACATTGACCCCCGATGCGGGCATTATAAGCAAAAGTAACGATACGACCCTCGGTTTTTTAAATCAGGATTTGCTTTCGTATGAGAGCGAAGAGAGTATTTTGAATGTTGCCTTGCAAGCCTTTGAGGAACAACTCGCTCTTCAAAAAAAGATTGATGCCACTCTGGCAGAAATGGAGCGTAACTACTCCGATGAGTTAGTAGATAAGCTAGCAAAGCTACAAGAGCGCTTCGAAACGTTAGAAGGGTACACCATTCGGGCAAAAGCCGAAGAAATTCTAGAAGGATTGGGCTTCACTACCGATGATTTACAGAAACCACTTCGGCAGTTTTCAGGCGGATGGCGAATGCGTGTAATGCTTGCCAAACTCTTGTTGCAAAAGCCCTCGCTGCTCATGCTCGATGAACCCACCAACCACCTCGATTTACCCTCGATTCAGTGGTTAGAAAATTACCTATCGAGCTACGAAGGGGCGATTATGATTGTATCGCACGACCGTGAGTTTCTCGATCGGGCAGTGAACATAACCGTGGAAGTATCCGGTGGGAAACTCAATGTGTTTTCCGGAAACTACAGCTTTTATTTAGAAGAAAAGCAGTTACGCGATGAAATTCAGCGAAATGCCTTTAAAAATCAACAGCAAAAAATAAAGCAAACCGAGCAGTTTATTACCCGTTTCCGCTCGAAGGCAACCAAAGCACGGCAAGTGCAATCGCGTGTTAAAATGTTGGAAAAGATGGATTTTGTAGAAGAAGTGCAAGAAGAAATAGTCGATTTAAATATCCGCTTTACCTTCCAACAACAACCTGGGAAAATGATTGCTTCTTTTAAAGACGTGAGTAAAGCCTACGGTGATAAGAAAATCTTTGACCACACTACGTTCGCCATCGAACGCGGTGATAAAATTGCACTCATCGGTGCAAACGGCAAAGGAAAGTCGACACTTTTGCGGATGGTTGCAAACACCGAGCGGTTCGAAGGAGAGTACCAGCCTGGTTACAATGTAATCCCTGCATTTTATGCACAGCACCAGCTCGAGTCACTTGCTGTGGAAAATGAAATCTTAGAGGAACTGAAGCAAGCTGGAAGTGGTAAAACCGAGTCGGAGTTGCGGAATATCTTGGGGTGTTTTCTTTTCCAAGGCGACGATGTATTCAAAAAGATTAAGGTGCTTTCCGGCGGCGAAAAGTCGCGAGTAGCACTTGCCAAAACCTTAATCTCTGAAGCCAATTTTCTTTTGCTCGACGAGCCCACCAACCACCTCGATATGCAATCGGTGAATATCTTAATTCAGGCATTACAAGCCTATGAGGGATCGTACCTCGTTGTTTCTCACGATCGCCATTTTATTTCGCAAGTGGCTAATAAAATCTGGTACATCGAAGAACATCAATTGAAAGAATATCCCGGTACTTACCTCGAATATATCTATTGGCAAGCGCAGCGCGAAGAAGCTGCGAAAGAAGCTTCCTCTGTAGAAAAAGCGGTATCTAGCCCCAAAAAACAGAAGGAAGTTCAGCGTACTTCCGACGAAGAAAAACAACTCAAGAAGCTGCAAAAGGAGTTATCGGCCCTAGAAGATAAAATTTTGGCGTTAGAAGAGGAAAAAGAGATGCAGGAAGCAGAGTTAGCTAAACCTGAAGTATTTGGGGATCCCTATCGTTTAGCAGAAGTTACACAAGCATACGAAAAAGTAAAGCAAGCGCTAGAAGAACACAACGAAACCTGGGCATCCATAGCAGAAAAAATGGAGGCATTTGATGAGTAAGCAGCTTTTCCCTCAGAAAGGAAAGCCCAAGCCATCTTCGGGCTTGGGGGTAAAATCATCACCTAAAAGATGAATTATTTAAGTGAGGCAGTAGGGCTCAGCCACTTTCCTGAACTCGGCAAGCTGGTTTTTTAGCCAAGCCTCGTCTTCTCCGAGGGTTTCTTGCATGAGTTTACCCACGGCTTCGGCGATACGCAAACTTTCAGGTGCATCGAGGAAAATACCTCGGAAGCGCCGTGCTAACATATCTTCTAAGGTGCGAGCCATTTCGTGTTCTACCGCCCAAACTACTTGGCTTTTTTTAAGGCTTAATTTTTCGCTAAATCGCTCGGTTAGTGAAGGATTTTCTTCTTCAAGGGCTGCGATTTTTTCCTTATCAGTGCCATACACATTCATAGGGTCTTGTCCCATAGGGCTTGATTTATCGTAGCCATATATGGGTAAATTCTCTGTAATACATTTACGGTCGGGCAGTGCACCAATTAAAATCGCATTATCTACGGAATCTTGTGCCATTTTGCGATAAGTAGTCCACTTGCCACCAATCACCGTGATTAACCCCGATAAGGAAACGAGTACTTTATGATGGCGCGAAATCTCTTTCGTGGCTTTCCCTTCGCCTTCAGGCTTGGCTAAGGGGCGCAACCCTGCAAAGGTGCTGAGTACATCGCTTCGTGTAGGGGCTTGGGTGAGGTATTGCCCAGCTGTTTCTAAGATAAACTCAATTTCCTCTTCGAGTGGTTTTGGCTCAAAGTCGGGTTTATCCACAATCGTATCGGTAGTACCTAACACTACCTTATCGTGCCAGGGCACAGCGAACATAACGCGTCCGTCTTTAGTTTGGGGAACCATAATGGCATATTGGTCGGGGAGGAACTTCTTATCGAGTACTAAGTGAATTCCCTGGCTGGGTTGTATCATTTCTTTGGTATCGGGTTCATCCATTTTTTTGATACTATCGGCAAATACACCAGTAGCATTGATAACTACCTTGGCAGGAACCTCATAGATTTTCCCGCTTTCTTTATCTTTAGCACGTACCCCGTTTACCATGCCTTCGTTGGTTTTTTGCAAACCTATCACTTCCATATAATTGAGCACTTTGGCGTTGTAATGTACTGCCGTTAAAGCCAGGCTTACAGCAAGGCGCGCGTCGTCGAACTGCCCATCGTAGTAGATTACCCCTCCGTTCAGCCCTTTTTGGTCTATCGTAGGGAGGTATTTTACAGTTTCTTCTTTAGTGAGTCGCTTCGAAGAACCAATACCTAATTTTCCGGACATAAGGTCGTACACTTTTAAACCTACGGTATAGAAGGGGCCTCCCCACCAATCGTATGTAGGGATGATAAACGCCTGATTTTTGACAAGGTGCGGTGCGTTTTGAATCATCAAACCACGCTCTTTGAGAGCTTCGAGCACTAGGGAAACATCGCCTTGTTGCAAGTAACGAACCCCGCCATGCGCCAATTTGGTGCTTCTGCTCGAAGTTCCTTTGGCAAAATCGTATGCTTCTAGCAGGAGCGTTTTGTAACCACGAGAAGCGGCATCAACGGCGATACCTAAGCCGGTGGCACCTCCTCCGATAACTAAAATATCCCAAGGTTCTTCTTGCTTTTCCACTTTTTTTAGCATCTCTTCTCGCTTCATAATAATTCTTTTTTTAGATGATTGAGTGTAATACAAATTTCTTTTTTTTAAGTTATCATTTTCATCAAATACCACAAAAAAAAGCCTATCCAAACAAGTCAGATAGGCTTCTGCTGAAGGCAAAACGAGGGTTATTCGCCTTGCCCTAACGAGTAGGCGCGCTCTCCGTTAATGCGGTATAAATTTTCAATTTTGATAAAGTTAAGTCCTGCTTTTTCGAGTTTATCAAGTAGCGCCACGATGGTTTGGTAGTTGATATCCTCAGCGGCTGTCATGTGTGTGTTGCCTTCTGCAATAAGCGATGCTACCGATACAAAGCGGCAACGCCAGTGGTCGGTGCAAAACGTTTCAGGTCTGCCTTGCGGGTACACCTTCACACCACGGTTGGTAATCATCTTTAGTTTTAACGATTCACCGGTAAGTTCTTCCAATTTTTCGCCTAACACGTTGGGGTCGCGGTTTTCACCCACCCAATCAATGAATACATCCACCCCTACTAGATGCTTCTCAGCGCGTGGGGTTTCTGTAATTTTGATGTTGATGGTGTGGTTCGTTGGGCGTTTCACTTGTAGGGTAGAAGGCGTTTGCCCCAATCGCTCGATGATTGCAGCTGCAAATTCTTGTGTTCCTACTACCTCTTTCGTGAGTTCGCTTTTCATATCGCCTGTATGGATGCCATCTTCAATGGTTTTGTACAACGCACTTTGAATTTTCTCAGCATATTCAGGTAGATTTACATGTACGAGCATCATGCAAGCGCCGTGAATCAGCCCACTAGGGTTGGCGATATTTTTACCGGCGATGTCTGGTGCTGAACCGTGGATTGCCTCGAACATGGCAAAGTCTTGCCCGATATTCGCAGAACCCCCCAACCCTACAGAACCTGAAATTTCGGCGGTAATATCAGAAATAATATCGCCATAGAGGTTTAAGGTAACAATTACATCAAAGTTTTCAGGTTTATTGGCTAGGCGTGCCGAGCCGATGTCGATTATGTAATGGTCGCTTTCGATTTCGGGGTATTCCTTGCGGATTTCATCAAACACTTGGTGGAACAGCCCATCCGTATGTTTCATGATGTTGTCTTTGGTCATGCAGGTTACTTTCTTTCTGCCATATGCTTTGGCATATTCAAATGCATAACGGACAATTTTTTCGCAACCGGGCCGCGAAATCAGCTTTAAACATTGTACAACTTCAGGAGTTTGCTGGTGTTCAATGCCTGCATATAAATCTTCTTCGTTTTCGCGAATGACCACCAAATCCATGTTTTTAAAGTGGGTATTCACGTAAGGAGCGAACGAGATTACCGGGCGCACATTGGCAAATAGGCCCATGGTTTTGCGTATGGTAACGTTCAAACTTTTATAGCCACCGCCTTGTGGGGTAGTAATGGGAGACTTAAGAAATACTTTGTTGCGGCTCATAGTTTCCCATGCTTCTTCAGGAATCCCCGATTTAATGCCTTTTAAGTAGATTTCTTCTCCAATCTTGATTTCTTCGAAAGAAACCGGTGCTCCCGATGCTTTGATAATATCGAGGCAAGCCTTCATGATTTCTTTCCCAATTCCATCGCCCTCAGCAAATGTAATCTTTGTTGTACTCATTGTTTTCGATAGGTTCTTTTAGCTAAATAGAATTTTGATGCTAAAATAAGGCACACTAAGGCTATTTTGATGGAAATTGCTGAAAATTTAGGCAGACATCCAATAAGTGCCAGTGTGTATTGTTTGGTGTATGGGCAATAAAGCAGAATATTATTTTGGGGAGGGAGAGTATAAGGAGAGTTGCGTTGTTCTTTGGTAAGATTCGCGAACAATTAGAAGGCTAGTCCTAAAATGGTGATGTCATCGCGTTGAGGTTGCTCACCCATATGTTTTTCTAAAAATTGCACCAACTCCTTTTTTTGTTCCCCCATGGTTGCGTTCGCATGAGTTGCTAGGAGTTCTATAAGGTTCGTATTACCAATGCGGTCGCGGTTTGCATTGTTTTGGTCTGCATATCCGTCTGTAAACAAATACAATCGATCACCGGGTTCTAAAAGCGCGTGATGTTCTTCAAAAGGTCTTTTTGTGCTTATTTCGCGGGAAATTCCTCCAATGGATCGGCGTGTACCCCTTATTCGTTCAATGGTATTTTTGTTGGCTTTCCAAATGCAAACATTTTGGTGGGCACTCGCAAAAGCCACGTTAAATAATTCGGGGTTTTCGGGATTTTTTTCGAACCGACATAAGGTGATATCCATCCCATCTTGATTATCGGTTTCTTCTTGTTGGAGTGCTTTAAATACTTTTTTATCGAGTTTATCAAGCACTTCTTTGGGGTTTGTAATCCCTCGAATTTCAATGAGTTCGTTTAAAAGAGTGTTGGCAATCATGCTCATGAAGGCTCCGGGAACGCCATGCCCTGTGCAGTCAACTACCGCCGCGAAGTATACATCATCGTACTCTCCGTACCAATAAAAATCTCCTGAAACAATATCTTTTGGGCGGTAAATTAAGAAGAAATCGTTGGCAAAGTTGGTAAAACGTTTAGGGTGAGGCAGTACAGCACCTTGAATGGTTTGCGCACATGTGATGCTATCGGTAATATGCTGTTTTTGCCGTTCAATTCGCTGGTTTTTCTCGTTGAGTGTCCGATTGATTCGCTGTTTGATTCGGTTATTTCGGTACACAATGGCAAGTCCTAATAACACGGCAGCCACAACACCAAGCAATAGATATTTTGTAGAGCGCTGTTGCTGTATTTCTACTTTTTGCGATAGAATCTCTCGGTTTTTCCGATCCATCTCGTAAATAGTTTGCATTTGAGCTATTTGCTTTGCTACGGCTTCATCGTACAATTCTTTGTGGGCTTCTTGGGCATTGAACATGTACTCGTAGGCGGAGTCGTATTGTTCCATTAGTGCAAAGGTTTCCCCTATATCGTTAATCGCTGCCCTTACCTGGTATTTTTGGTTGTACTTAGTGGCGGTAATGTTTGCCTGCCGCGTGTAATACAGGGCACTATCGTATAAACCGCGTTTTCGGAACGTATCGCCTAAATCGTTTAAATTCATAGCCAAACTCGCCAGATTATTTATCGCTTTGTTCGTCTGATAGGCAAGTTTGAAGTAGCGATAAGCTTTTTCATATTCGTCGAGGTCTTCGTAAATACTAGCGATGTTATCGTACACGGTAGCCATGCCGAATTGGTCGTTTGTTTGTTCATACAGCGCTAGAGCTTGCTGTTGGTATTCTAATGCTTTAGGGTAGTTTTCTGTTTTTTCATAGATAAAACCAAAGCCCGCTAAGGTTTCCGCTTTTGTTTTTGGCTTGTTTAGCGATTCGTTTAAGGCAAGCGCTTCTTGGTACATTTCAAGGGCTTTTTGCATTTGCCCAATGTAGTAGTATACCTTTCCAAGTTCATTTAAAATGTGAATGTTCGCTTCTGTATTTCCCAAATCTCTAAAATGGGTTAGTGCCGATAGGTAATGATTCAGGCTTTGCTGAAATGTACCTTGGTCGTAAAATGAGTTGCCTAAAAGTTGGTGAGCTTCTGCTTTCAACTCGGGAGTTTCGGCAATTACTAAGGCTTCTTTGGCATAGCGGAACGCAAGCCCGGGAAGCGAGTCGTAAAGCAGGTAGGCTTTTTGAATCAGCTGATTTGCCGATAAGTTTGTGTCCTCAGTTTGGGCATTCACAAAAAAATAGGAGCTATTTACACAGATAGCACCTAAAAAAAGAAGACGTTTCCACATAGTGTATCGTATTGAACTTATAGGCAATTTACGAGCTACTGTGTTGTTACAACGTCTTCATTTAGTGAAATTTATATGAATTTTTAAATAAAAAAAGCCTAAAGGGATTTGCTTTAGGCTTTTGTGGTAGAGAGGGTAAGCATTAAGAGAAAATACTATCGCGCAAGATGGGCATACTTAGGCAATGCGAACCACCTCTTGCACGCGATAATTCTGCAGAAGGCAGCAGAATTAAAGTGTTTTCTATGCTGTCTGGTTCTTTTTCGCCACTTTCAAATTGTGCAATTAAGTCGGCGGCGTGGATTACCTCAAACCCTTTTTTGCGAAACCCGTTGGCGGTTCGGTCGTTGCGGTCGTAGCCCACCACTACGCCTTCTTTAATAGCGAGCACGTTGCATGAATCGGTCCATTGTTCACGTTGCCCAAAAGGGAACTCCCCATCGCCCGAGTAAATAAATTCAGTAGGCGTTGTACTTTTTAAATCGGTTTGGCTTACATCGTCTAGCAAATCTTCTAAGAATGGGAAACGCCGAGGAGCGTCCATCGTAGTTTTGGTAAACTGCAAGATTTCCAAGTTGGTAGAAGAGTTCACTTCGCCAAGGCTTGCGATAAAATCTTTTTGTTCCATTTCTTTACCATAGCGCGAGAAAGGGGCAAACAACACCCAAAGGTTCCGTTTTACCTGCGTGAAGGTGGTGTCAATGTGCATATAAGCACGCTTTTGCGGAATTTTTAGCACAGTTACTTTTTCTACCACATCTTGAGCAAAAAGCTTCTGCATAACCTGGTTGGCAGCATGGGTAGAGGTTCGTTCACTCACCCCGATGAGTAAATGGTTAGGAGCGACCGTCATCACGTCGCCTCCTTCGACGGTTACTTCTTTTATTTTTTTCTCCTGGTCGTCTAGTAGAAAGAAATCGTCGGTTGCAGAGATTTCGATAAGGTTATCGCGGTAGTCGGCGAAAAGTGGATGGTTGAACATCATGAAACGAGTGAGGATTGCCTCGCGGGTACGTGCACGGTTTGCCGGGCGTGTCAGCATGATGTGTTTATTAACAGTAATGCCAATATCTCTGGTAAAAATGAAATTAGGAATAGGGGGGAAAATCATTTTTCCACCGGGCATTATACCAGAAATGAGCACCTTGGCAAGCTCAATCGGTGCTAGTTCTAGCAGTTCATCTTGCAGTTTATACGAAGTGGTCTCGTGGGCACAGGCAGATGCTACGAGCCGAATACGTACTTTTTCATCTTGTAAAATATCGGCAAGAAGATTTTGAGGCTCTAACACTTTATCTGAATTAAAATACGAAGGGCTGCCCGGTTTGTAGAAGGCTCTATCGTTTTTAGGGTCGTCAATTTCGGTGAGTTTACCTTTTATTTTGTCGGGGTCTAGGAAGTACAAGAGGATTTTGACATACAAATCGTATTCGTGCTTGCGCATGCTTTCGAGGTGGACGATATCTTCAAACAACCAATCTTGCGCTTTGGTCGGGATTACCTTCCCCAATCCTCCATCAGGACTGTGAATAATCAGTCGGCGCAATCTGCCTACTTCCGAGTCTACGTGTATCGTGTTGTTATTCATCTGTTAAACTTTTTGTGGTGGAATGTTGGGAGTAAAAGTGCGTTTTTTCCGCTTCTTCTCAAAACATGAAGGAGCGTTTCCGTTTTACGGTGCGATTTCGCAGTTTTGGGTAGTTTTCAAAGAGGTGGCTCATCAACGATGTGGGTCGCAAATCTTGGTGATATTGAAATACCTTAGGAGAATTATCTTCCTTTTTTTACAACCAAGAACTCTTTAAAACACTTTATTTCGTATATCTACAATTTATTTTCATCAATTTTTTAAAATTATGTACGTGAAAAGATTACTACTTTTAGTCTTGTTCTGCACAGGGAGTTGGCTCACCCTGCATGCGCAAGATGAAATCTACAATGCGAACGATGTGCGCGACAATCGTTTGGAAATTTACTTCTTTACGAATGCTACTATCCAAGTAGACTACCAAACCAAGCTTGAAAACGCCTCGATGATTGTACGTGGGAGTACCATCGAAGCAGTAGGTACTAACCTAACTGCCCCTGAAGGTGCACGCAAAATCGACTTGAAGGGCAAGTATATCTACCCTTCGATGATTGACCTTTATAGCGATTACGGATTGCCTGAAGTAAAACGAGATGGCGGCAACCGTTGGAGCCGGCGCGAGCAGATTACCCCTAAAACCGAAGGTCCATATGCTCAAAACGACGCGAATAAGGCGCATTACGATGCTGTTGAAGAGTTCTCGAAAAATGAGAAAACTGCAAAAGGATACCGTGAAGCAGGCTTTGGCGCAGTGATGACTGCCCGCCGCGATGGCATTGCTAGAGGTACCGGCGCTTTAGTTACCCTTTCGGATAAGCCCGAAAACGAGGTGGTTCTCAAAATGAAAGCAGCCGCTCATTATTCGTTTGATAAGGGAACTTCTCAGCAAGATTACCCTTGGTCGAGCATGGGCTATATCGCTTTGTTGCGCCAGGCTTACCTCGATGCCGATTGGTACGCCCGCAATCCTAATAACGAATACCGCGATCTTACCCTCGAAGCTTGGAATGCGAACCGATCGCTTCCACAAGTATTTGATGCCCCTGGGTGGATTCAAATCCTCCGTGCCGATAAAGTAGGCGACGAGTTTGGCGTACAGTACATCATCCGTGGGAATGGCGATGAGTACCAGCGCCTCGAGGCTATCAAAGCGACCAATGCGCCTTTAATTGTTCCGGTAAATTTCCCCGATGCGTTTGATGTAACCGATCCGTACGATGCTAACAATATTGCTTTGGAAGACATGATGCATTGGGAATTAGCACCCTCCAACTTAGCACGTTTGGCAAATGCAGGGATTTCCTTCGCTATCACTTCAGAAGGACTTAAAAAACAATCAGAATTGTGGAAAAACCTGCGCCAAGCCATGCAATATGGATTAAGCGAGCAAGATGCCATGAAAGCCCTTACCTATACACCTGCGCAATTGCTTGGTGTTGAGAACCAGTTAGGAAGTATCAAAGCAGGCGCTGTGGCTAATTTCCTTATCACGTCGGATAATCTGTTTACTACAAACGATGCCGTGATTTACGAGAACTGGGTGCAAGGTAGCCCCTTTGTAATGGCAGATAAAGATGCCCCCGATCTATCGGGTGAGTATTCCATTGAAGTAGATGGGCAGCAAAATACGCTCGAAATTAGCGGTGCTCCGGGCAAACATAAGTTCAAACTTGTGGTGAACGACTCTACCAAACTCGATGTAAAAGCAGAAATTAGTGGAAGTTTACTAACCCTGAGCTATCAGCCCGATAAGAAAAAGGATGAAAAAGTGCGTCTTTCAGGGTGGCTCGAAGGAAAAGGCATGAAAGGAAGAGGGCAACGCCCAGATGGTACTTGGTTCGATTGGCAAGCAAGCTTTACCAAAGCTCTGGAAAGTAATGAAAAAGAGAACGAGGATATGGAAATGGTCGATTTAGACGAGCTCGCCGAAATTGTCTATCCATTTTTGCCCTTCGGCAATGCGCAGCTACCTACACAAGGTACCTATTTGTTTAAAAATGCAACAGTATGGACGAACGAGGAAGAAGGTATTTTAGAGGAAACCGATGTGCTGGTAAAAGATGGTAAAATAAGCAAAGTAGGTAAAAACCTTTCCGATGCGAATGCCACGGTAATCGATGCTACCGGTAAACACCTAACAAGCGGTATTATCGATGAGCACTCGCACATTGCCCTCTCTTCGGTTAACGATGTGGCTACGTTCTCTTCGATGGTCCGCATGAACGACGTTGTTAATTCAGAAGATATCAACATTTATCGCCAAATGGCAGGAGGTGTTACTGCTTCGCAGTTGCTACACGGCTCTGCCAACCCGGTAGGGGGTCAATCGGCGTTGGTAAAATTGCGCTGGGGGGCAACTCCTGAAGAAATGATTATCCAAGGAGCCGATGGCTTTATCAAATTTGCCCTAGGCGAAAACGTGAAACGTTCGCGAAGCAGCCAGTCTATTCGTTACCCTCAAACTCGCATGGGTGTAGAACAGGTATTTATGGATGGGTTTACGCGTGCGAAAGAATACGACGAGGCTTGGAAGAAATATAACGGGCTTTCTTCCAGAGATAAAACCACAGTCACCCCTCCGCGCCGCGATTTGATGCTCGAAGCGATGGCGGAAATCATCAATAAAAAACGCTTTATTTCCTGTCATTCTTATGTGCAGTCGGAAATCAACATGCTCATGCATGTTGCCGAGAAGTTTGATTTCAATGTAAATACATTCACACATATTTTGGAAGGGTATAAAGTAGCAGATAAAATGGCGGCTCATGGGGCTGCCGGCTCTACCTTTGCCGATTGGTGGGCGTATAAGTTTGAGGTACGCTACGCTATCCCGTATAACCCTATGCTCATGACGATGGCAGGCGTAACCACGGCAATTAACTCCGACGATGCCGAAATGGCACGCCGTTTAAATCAGGAAGCAGCAAAATCAGTTAAGTATGGTGGGATGAGCCAAGAAGAGGCTTGGAAAATGGTAACCTTGAACCCCGCAAAGATGCTCCACCTCGATGACCGCATGGGAAGCGTGAAAGTAGGAAAAGATGCAGATTTAGTGCTTTGGACCGATAACCCGCTTTCAATTTATGCAAAAGTAGAGAAGACACTGATCGATGGGCGTATCTATTTCGATAAAGAAGAAGATATGCAAAAGCGTGAAATGATAGCCAAAGAACGTGCACGGCTAATTCAGAAAATGGAAACGGCAGGTAAGAATGGAGCGCGCACTCGCCCGGCTTCGCGCCGTATGCAACAGATGTTCCACTGCGACGACCTCGAGTTTGGCAGCGTACTCGGAGAGGAATAATCAATGTACGATTCAGTTAAAAATCAACCTAAACAAAAGATAGTATAACCTATGAAAATCTTACATATAGCATTGATGGCACTCTGCATAATCGGTTGTAATGCCATTGCATATGCACAAGTACCCGCGCCGGGGGCGCCTCAAGAAAAGCCCATCGTTTTGTTGGGAGCCACTGCTCATTTGGGCAATGGCGAAGTAATTGAAAAAGCTGCCGTAGCTTTTGCCGATGGTAAACTAACGGAAGTAGTTGCAGAAGACGCTTTCACCGGTGATTTATCGCAATATGAAGCCGTTCGGCTCGATGGTAAACACATCTATCCTGGCTTTATTATTCCCTCTACCGACTTAGGACTGGTTGAAATTGCCGCAGTGCGTGCCACTGTCGATAACGACGAAACCGGAGGAGTAAACCCTAATGTGCGTTCGATTATTTCTTACAATACCGATTCTGAGTTAATTCCTACCATGCGGTTTAACGGGATACTTATGGCGCAGACTACGCCACAAGGTGGGTTGGTATCAGGTTCTTCGTCAGTGGTACAATTAGATGCCTGGAATTGGGAAGATGCGGCGGTAAAAATGGACGATGCCATCCATTTGAATTGGCCAAGCCGTTTCCGAAATAGCTACGATTGGAACACCGGAACAGTTAACCGAACCAAGAACACGCAGTACGAAGAAACGGTACGCGCACTCGAACAAGCTTTTGAAGATACAAAGGCTTATAAAGCTGCAGGAACACCTGCGAAGGAAAACCTGAAAATGGAGGCAATGCTCGGTTTATTAGAGGGCACAAAAGCTCTTCACATTCATGTAGATGAAGCGCGTGAAATTGTTGAAAGTGTAAAATTTGCTCAGAAACATGGAGTAGCACACATTGTAGTGGTTGGCGCTGAAGATGCCTATCATGTTCGCGACTTTTTAAAAGAAAACGAAATTCCGGTAGTAGTTGCCGATGTGCACCGTTTGCCTGGTCGCCGCCATGAAGACTATGATTTGCCCTACCGCTTGCCCGCAATGCTTCATAAAGCAGGTATTACGGTGGCGTTATCGTACGATGGGGTTTCAAATGCAAGAAATCTACCGTTTTATGCAGGTACTACAGCCACCCACGGCGATTTAGACAGAGAAGAAGCGTTGCAACTTATCACCTCAAATGCTGCAAAGATATTGCGCATTGATGGGCAGTACGGGACATTGGAAAAAGGAAAAAGTGCTACGTTGTTTGTTTCTTCTGGCGATGCGCTCGATATGTTGGGCAACAACATGGAACACATTTTTATTGATGGACGTGCGGTAACTATCCCGGCAATGCAGCAGCGTTTGTACGAAAAATACAAAGAGAAGTACGAATCGCAGAAATAACTTATCTATAGTTCTTGATTACAGAAGCCCTTCTGACATTTTGTTAGGAGGGCTTTTTAGATTTGAAACAGTTTTTTAAACATTTTCGAAACGCCTTTCGAAGAAGAATCCTCTCCTTCCTTTTCTTTCCCTACAAAACTGTTATCGCGGTTGAAGCTTTCGATAAGCGTGAGCAGCGAGTTATCTATGGATACAATCAGTGTGAACGATACATCTTTTTTAAACGCTTTCATTTCCACCATAAAGGAATAGGCGATTGATTGTGCTTTTAGTTCTTCACTTATTGAAACAGGCGTTTTTTTATGATAGTTAGGTACATACCCGTGGACGTCGCTAATACTCAGTAGATTAGCAAATTTTGTAACCAAGGCGGCGATGATAATATTATCCATTTCTAAGAGTACCCCTTCGCGCATTTCGGATTGCCCCAATACGCTAGCGGGAAGGAGCTTTTCGCAGATTTTATCTTCGGCAGCTGCCGGAACAATCAGGTATGTATTCCCTTTAAGTTCGCCTACAATTTGGGTGTACAATACAGTTTGTTCTGCGGTAGGAGGATATATTTGGGAAGATTCGAGCGCCTTTTGGATTGCTGTGCTATCAAAAAGCCAATTTTTTACAACGATTTCATCCCGAAGTAGACCGTGCAATGCATTAGCGATGTTTTGTACGGCAATTTGTGTTATATCCGTAAGTAAATTTATATCGATAGGGTTAAGCGAAGCATTCATGTTCAAGAGAGTCTTAGTTCAAAAAAAAAGGTTATACTACGGGGGCAAGTTTGCCGACTTGAACCGGATTAAATAAAAAATCGGCAATGTCGGGGACATCGAGTACTAAGCATACATTCCCGTTCCCAAGAATGGTAGCTCCACTGATAAAGTGAATGTTTTCTACCGGTGGGGCAAGAGGTTTTTCAATAATTTCTTTTTGTTGTAAGAGCTTATCGACCACGAACCCTAACATTTTGCCTTCAACCGAAACCACAATAATATGAACCTTATCATTTGAAGCAATATGGGCTAGCCCTCGCTGGATGGCATTGGTTTCCTGAAGCTCTTCTAACGTTTGTACTCTAAACAAATCTTTTAGGAATACCACAGGAATGGTTTGTTCTAAGTGCGAAGTTACCAACCCATTGCCTACCTTATGAATTTGCGATTTAGAAACGGAAATTACAGCTTCGGTAAACGAAAGTGGAATGCAAAATTCTGCGGTAGCAAGCTCAAACAGCAAGGCGCTTTTCACTGCCATGGAAGAGGGGAGCGAAAGCTGTATTACTGTACCCTGCCCAATTTCAGATTTGATACTCACTTTGCCTCCAATGGCTTCTGTTACGCGGCGTACTACATCCATACCGACTCCTCTGCCCGATACTGCCGTAACACTTTCGGCACTAGAAAACCCTGGTTCAAAAATGTACTTAATGATCGACTCGTCAGGGAGCTGTTGCAACAATTCAGGTTGGGCAAGTCCTTTCTCTATCACTTTCTTGCGAATAATTGAAGGGTTAATTCCCTTGCCATCGTCTTTCACTGTGATGATGACGTTATCTTTTTCGTTGGAAGCACGGAGGGTAATAGTGCCTTCTGGCGACTTGGCCGCTTTTGCTCGCTCGGTTGGCAGTTCAATGCCATGGCTTACCGCATTGCGGACAAGATGCACCATAGAATCGCTGATAATTTGTAGCACGTTTCGGTCAATCTCAATGTCAGTTCCTTCGAGCACCAAGTTCACCTGTTTATTTTCAAGTTTGGCTACATCGCGCACAATGCGGTGAAATTTTTGAAATAGTACACTGACCTGTACTAAGCGAACACCCATTACAGAGTACTGTAAATCGGAGGTAATGCGGTTGAGTGCGGCAAATTCGTTGGCTCTGCCGGCTTGTGCACTATTGGCGAGCAGCCGATCTTTTTCGATGGCAAGTTCACTTACGAGGTTGAGCAGGGCATCTAGTTTTTTAACAGGCACTTGTACTAAATCGGAAAAGGCAATTTGCGTTTGTTGAATAGGCGCCTCTTCGGGTGGGGAGGAGTGAAGTTCTTCTGTTTCAGTTGCGAAATTTTCTAAACCTACCTCACCTTTTTGGGGAGCAGGTTCTTCTTTTGCCTCTGTACTTGGTGTAGGGTTTTCCTCAGCTGAAGTACCTTTTGCATTCCGAAGAATCACCTTCAGTTTGGTGAGCATCCCTTTATATGCCACCTTTTTCTCTTGCCGGATTCCTTCGAGTAAGTCGCCAAGTTTATCGTTTGCTTTAAATAGCTCGTTAAAGGTTTTGGTGTCGAGCACCATATTACCCATTTTAATCAGGCTAAATATATCCTCTAATACGTGCGATAAATCGGCAATGCTATCGAACCCCATCGCGGCGGCATTAGCCTTTAGCGTATGCGTAATACGAAACACTTCTTCGATGGCACTTTTATCTGCATGGTTTTTTTCCAATGCAGTAAAAAGGCGGTTTAACTCCTCATAATTATCAGAAGCTTCTGCCAAGAAAATTTGTTTGAGTTCGTCTTCTTGCCGGTTCATGGGTTCATTTCATTCTGAAAGATTCGCTACATTTTGCTAAGCACTTTATCGAGTGTTTCTACCAATTGTTCTGAGGTAAACGGTTTAACAATGTATTCATCAAGTCCTAAGCGTAGCCCTTCATCGACTACCGACTGCTGTCCCACGGCGCTAATCATCACAATTTTCGATTCAATTTCTTCCTCTTTTAAGGTTTTTAAAATATCTAATCCGAGCATATCAGGCAAAATGTTATCAAGCGTGATAATATCAGGCTGCAAATCGATTGCCATATCGATAGCAGACTCTCCATTGGCGGCTTGCCCTACTACTTCGTATCCCTTTTCTACTAGTGCATCTTTAATGATGGTGCGCATGTAGAGCGAGTCGTCGACAATAAGCACTTTTTTCCCCATTTTATTTTAGTATTTAAGGTTGTTAGAGTATATGTATTGAGATGAATAAAATTTACTGAATAGCATTTGTGATGTCTCCTTTATCAATTACACTGTAGATATCAATTAAGATTACAATCCGATCGGCGAGTTTCACGATTCCTTTAATGTAGTTCTTTTGGTTGGGCTGGCGTGCAATTAGATTTGGCGATTCGTCGATATCGGCTTTGCGCACCGTGAGTGTATTAGGAACCTCTCGCACTAAAATCGCCATGTTCATTTTTTCGTCTTCCACTACAAGGGAGTACATTTTCTGTAGTGGTTCTGCTTGCGCTTCTTCAGGTTGTACCAATCCAAATTTCTCTTCGAGGTCTACAATGGCTAAGATTTCGCCCCGGATATTTGCCACTCCTTTTATGTAAGAAGGAGTGAGCGGCACTTTGGCAATAGTGGGCGTAATAACCACCTCTTTGATTTGGTCAATCATTAGCCCATATTCTTCTTGCCCTAATTTAAAAACAATAATTTGCAGAGAAGGAGAGGCGTTTTCCTTCTCTACAGGTTGTATTTGCGATGATTCTGTACGTTCTGCCATAGAAGTTGTGTTTGTACGTAAATAGGTGTACCTCTTTAAACGTGAATGCTGTGAAGCAAACGCTTAGAGTTTAAATTTGGCTATCTCCTTTTTGAGTTTACCGGCAACTTCTGCAAGGTTTTGACTTGTGCTTGTAATGTCGCGCATTGAGTTGCTAAGGTCATCTGCCGATTTGGATACGTTTTTAGTACCGGCAGCAGTTTCTTCCGATACTACCACAATTTTCTCGATGTTTTTCACTACCGAAGCAATGGAGTTTTGCTGCTCTTTGGTAGCGCGTACTACTTCTTTAGAAATGGATAGCGTCTCTTGGCTAGAGGTCAAGATGTATTGGAACACGCTACTTACTTCTTGGGTAGCTGAGTTTCCATTTTTTACGCTACCTTCCATTTTATCGATGGCTTTTGAAGCAATCGATACGTCTTTCTGTACGTCTTGGATTACCCGTTCGATACCCACTGCCGACTTCCGAGAGTCTTCTGCGAGCTTGCGGATTTCCTCTGCTACTACGGCAAAACCACGCCCGGCATCGCCGGCGCGGGCGGCTTCAATGGCAGCGTTTAGGGCGAGTAGGTTTGTTTGTGAAGCAATGTCGGTAATTACGTTCAGGGTGCGAGAAATTTCTTCGGAACGCTCTGTTAGAATATGGATTGAACTTGCCGTTGAGGTAGCCGAATCTGCAATTTCATTCATGTTTTCGACCAACTTCTTCACGATGTTCATACCGCTTTGAGAGTTTTGCACACCAAGTTCAGCCGAACTGTTAATTACATCGGCTTTTTCGCCGGTACTCTCAGAGGTCTTTAAAATTCCTTCTACAAACCGAGACGACTCGTCAGTTCGTGCTACTTGTTCAATCATACCTTCATTAATCGATTGAATCTCTGTAACCACAATCTGCGTATTTTTCTCCATGCCAGTAGCTTTGTCTAGCATTTGCTCGGCAGCGGTATCTACTACGGTAGATTCTTTTTCGATTTCGAGGAGTAACTGCTGCAAACTGTTGAGTGCTCTATTGAGCGACTCGCCCATATTCTGGATATCGCCGGCGGCTTCCGCTTCAAAGCGTTGGGTGAGGTCTCCTTCAGAAAGTGCAGTAACCGTTTTGTTTACATCGAGTAGTGGTTTATAGATAGATTCTAGTAACTCGTTGATGGCTTCTACGAGTTCTTTCCACGAGCCTTCGGCACTTTCGATGGTTAAACGAGCCGAAAGTTTACCTTGCTTTCCTGCGGTTTGCACCACATTATTCACCTCAGAAACGATACTTTGGATGGTATCGCGCATTTGTTGATTGTTGCGAATCATCTCGGCGATATCACCGCTGAGGGAAATATCTCCTAACTCTAGCGTAGCATTTAAATTCCCTTTTTTGAGTTCTTCTAAGAACTTACTTAGCGCATTGAATGCTACTTTAAACTCGGTAATATCTTGGGCATATTTTGCTACTTTGATGAGGTTTCCTTCATCATCTTTAATAGGATTATAACTGGCCTGAAGCCAAACCTCTCTCCCGTTTT